>NZ_JBSFYC010000034.1:0-86200 GCF_053595675.1 Streptomyces sp. NPDC002446
GGGCCCCGGCCGCCTGCACCGGCTGGACGCCGTTGTTCTGCTCAGCCACGTCCGTACCGCTCCTCAGCCTTCCAGAAGTACACAAAGCCGATGACACCGGCCAGCAGCGCCCAGCCGCCCGCGAACGCCCAGATGTGCGGCGGCAGTTGCTTCGAGGTGAAGCTGTCGATCAGGGCGAAGCGCATCAGGTCGATGTAGACCGCGGCCGGGTTGGCGGTGAGCAGGAGCTCCACGATCTTCGGGAGGTCCTTGCCCTTGAGGACCACGCTGATGCTGAACATCACGCCGGACGCGTACATCCACGTCCGCATGATGAACGGCATCAGCTGCGCCAGGTCCGGGGTCCGGGCGCCCATGCGGGCCATGGCCATCGCCAGGCCGGTGTTGAACGTGAACTGCAGCGCCAGCGCGGGGAGTACCAGCAGCCACGACCAGGTCGGCGGCTGCCCGCAGCCCAGCAGGATGAGGATCAGCACGCCCATGGAGAACACCAGCTGCTGCAGCTGCATCAGGCAGATCGAGATCGGCAGGCAGGCGCGCGGGAAGTGCAGCGCCCGCACCAGGCCGAGGTTGCCGGAGATCGCGCGGGTGCCGGCCAGTACCGAGTTCTGCGTGAAGGTGAAGACGAAGACGCCGGTCACCAGGAACGGGACGTAGTCGGGGATGTGATTCCTCGTGCCGAGCAGCAAGCCGAAGATCAAGTAGTAGACACCGGCGTTGAGCAGCGGGGTCATCACCTGCCAGAGCTGCCCGAGCTTGGCGGTGGTGTACTGCGCCGTCAGCTTGGCGGTGGCGAACGACGCGATGAAGTGCCGCCGGTGCCACAGCTGCCGGGTGTACTCGGGCAGCGGGGGGCGGGCGCCGCTCACCGTGAGGCCGTGGCGTTCGGCCAGTGCGCGCAGCTCGGGGTCGGGGGCCGCGCCGGGGGCCGGCACCCGGGTGGGCGCCGGGGCCGGGCGAGTGAGGGTCTGGGGCATGGGGGCCGCTTTCGCTTGCGTACGGGGGCCGCAGGTACGGGGGCCGGAGAACGGAGATCCGACGATGGAACGGTTCCGTATCGTCGCGACGATGCCGACAGTAAAGGGAGCTCGCGTCGAAACGCAACCGTAGCGTCGTGACGCTAAGCTCAAGGCATGGCAAAAGAAGGCAGCGGGAGCGGCCCCGCGGCGCGCCGGGCCCCGGCGGGCGCCGCCGTACTGCGTGAGGACAAGACCGAGGCGATCCGCGCCGCGGTCTTCGAGGAGCTGGCCGCGGTGGGCTTCGCCCGGATGTCGATCGAGGGCATCGCGCGGCGGGCGGGCGTCGGCAAGACCGCCGTCTACCGGCGGTGGCGCTCCAAGCTGCACCTCGTACTGGACGTGGTCTCGGCCGTGGCCGCCGCCGGGCTGCCGGCGCCCGACACCGGGTCGCTGCGCGGCGATGTACGGATGCTGCTGGAGGTCGCGTCCCGGGCGCTGCGGCACCCGATGGCCTCGCAGATCATCCCGGACCTGCTGGCGGAGGCGGCCCGCAGCCCGGAGCTGGCGCAGGCGCTGAAGACCGCGCTGCACGACAGCCAGGAGGGCGTCGCGGCCGCGGTGGTGGCACGGGCGGTGGAGCGCGGCGAGCTGCCGCAGGACGTGGACGCCCGGCTGGCGCTGGACCTGCTGACCGGGCCGCTGTACTGGCGGCTGCTGGTCGTCCGCGACGAGCTGCCCAAGGGCTACCTCGACGCGCTGTCGGGGTCGGTGGTGGCGGCGCTCGGGGCGGAGTGAGGGGCGCGGCCCGGGTCCCCTAGGGCGGGGGCGAACAGATCCCGTAGGGGGTGCGAGGGCCCCCTGCGGGGCCACAACGGGGTGGGATGGGGAGGTATTCCCGACGGGGCGGGGTGGGGAGGTATTCCCGGCGGGGCGGACAGGGTGATCAAGGTCCGCCGGGAAGCCTGACAACGCGGCCGCCACCGGCGCATCCTGCCCCCACGTCACCACCATCGCCCCCCCTGCCCATACGCCACCGCCCCCGACCGGAATCCAGTCGGGGACGGTGACATCTGTGCGGGGGGAGAGAGAAGGGAAGGGCCTCAGCCCGCCATCTCCACATCCGACGCGCCCGACGCGCCGGAAGCGCCCGTAGCGCCCGTAGCCGCTGTGCCGTCCGCTGCCGACCGCGGCGCCGGCAGTTTGATCAGGCCGGCGGCTGCGGCCGCGGCGCGGGGGGACGGGGCTATGGTGCGCTCCTGCTGCGGGCGCGGCTCGGGGGCCGGCTCCTGGTCGAGGAAGACCCGGCGCACCACGCGCTCGGCGGCGTTGCCGTCGTCCCACTGGCAGAACCGGGCGCGGAACGCGGCGCGCAGTTCGGTGGCCCGCTCGTCGTCCCAGCGGCCGCTGCGGAACGCCTCGATCAGCTCGTCCTCGGTGGTGGCGATCACGCCGGGGGTGTCGCCCGGCTCGCCGGAGAGCAGGTCGAAGGTGACGCCGCGGGAGCGGACGTAGGTGTCCCAGTCGTCGGTGTAGTTGATGATCGGCCGGTCGAGGTTGGCGTAGTCGAACATGATCGACGAGTAGTCGGTGATCAGCGCGTCGGCGGCCAGGCACAGCTCCTCGACGACCGGGTGGCCGGAGACGTCGATCAGCGCGCCGCGCTCCTGCAGCTCCTGGAGGGCGGCGTTCTCCCCGTAGAAGTAGTGGGTGCGCACCAGCAGGACGAAGTCCTCTCCCAGTTCGCCGGAGATCTTCTCCAGGTCGAGCCGCGGCACATAGCCGACCTGGTAGTCGCGCATGGTCGGCGCGTAGAGGACGGCCGTCTTGCCGGGGGCGATGCCCAGGCGCTCGCGGATGTCCAGGACGTCCTGGGCGGTGGCGCGGTAGTAGACGTCGTTACGGGGGTAACCGGCGTCCACCGACTCGAAGTTGCAGGGGTAGACGCGCTCCCACTGCTCGGTGGTGTGCTGGTTGGAGGAGACCGAGTAGTCCCAGCGGTCGGCGCGGGCCAGCAGCTTGCGGAAGCTCATGCCCTTGGCGGCGGCCGGGTAGCGCTTCTGGTCGACGCCCATCGACTTCAGCGGGGTGCCGTGGTGGGTCTGGAGGTGGATCTGGCCCTCGCGCTTGACCACGCCGTCCGCGAAGTTGACGTTGTTGACGAGGTACTTGGCGCGGGCCATGACCTCCCAGTAGCGCGGCGAGTTCAGCACGACGTGGTCGATGCCCTCCGGGATCGCGCCGGAGTCGACCAGTTGCTGCTTGACGACCCAGACGCCGTGGACGCCGGGGGCGAGCTCCTTGGCCTTCTCGTAGATCGCGAGGGGGTTGCAGGACGGCAGGCGGTTCCAGTAGGCGGAGTAGACCGCGAGGTTCTCGTCGAGGGGCTGCCGCAGCAGGGCCTGGTAGCGCAGGTCCATGGCCTTCTTCTTGGCCTGCCGGACCTTCTTGTTGGCGTGCTTGCGCACCGTGCGCTGCACCTTGCCGGCGACCTTGAGGCCGGCCAGCGCGGGGTAGGCGTCCTTGGCGAGCAGCGTGTACTTGCTGCCGGCGATGCCGGTGGGGCGGACGAAGCCGGCCGGGACCCGCTTGCGGTAGTCGCGGGCGGCGCGGTGGAAGAACTCGGCGGTGGCGTTCTGCGGCAGCCGGCCGGGCTTGTCCAGGATCGTCAGATAGTGGTCGATCATCTTGCGGAACATGTGCGGGCGCCAGCGCGACAGCTCGGGGTGCGCGTCGAGGTAGGCGAAGACCCGCTCGTACTGGTCGAAGACGTCGAAGTGCTTGCGGCTGGTGGTGCGCAGGATGTTGCCGCCCTGGCGGCGCTGGCGGTAGTGCAGGCAGACCCGGTCCAGGACGGCGATCCGCTCGGTGGTGATCAGCGTGCAGAACGTCCAGGGGGCGTCCTCGTAGTAGCCCACCGGGAACTCGAAGCCGTGCTTCTCGACGAAGTCGCGGCGGTAGGCCTTGTTCCAGACGATCTGCAGCAGATCGAGGATCTCGGGGCGCTCGGCGAGCGAGAAGGAGGGCGCGCCGGACTCGTCGAGCAGCTCGGCGAGCGCGTTGCGCCGGGCGGAGCCGTCCCAGTAGGTCCGCGCGTAGTCGAAGATCAGGATCTCCGGGCTGCCGGTGGCGTCCAGCCGCTGGGCGAGGGCGCTGAGCGCGCCGGGCACGAGGGTGTCATCACTGTCCAGGAACAGGATGTACTCGCCGCGGACCTTCTCCAGGCCGGCGTTGCGGGCCAGGCCCAGGCCGACGTTCTCCGGAAGGTGCAGGACCTGGACACGGTCGTCGCGGGCGGCGTACTCGTCCAGAATGGCGCCGCTGCGGTCGGGCGAGCAGTCGTCGACGGCGATCAGCTCGAAGTCCGTGTAGTCCTGCGTCAGCACCGAGTCCATGCACTCGCGCAGGAAGCCCTGCACTCTGAACACGGGGACGATGATGCTGAAGCGGGGTACGGCGTCGAGGTCTGTCTCGGACATGCGGTGCTTACTCCTCGTAGCGAGCTGAGTACAGAACGCAAAAAAGCCCCAAAGGGGTCTCTTGCATTGTCAGCCTTCTGACTCGCGTTAACTCAAAAAGGTTGTTGTTCGTAACCTGAAAGTTCTGTGGCGCTCATCACGGAACTGGTCAAGTGGTGAACTTTCGGGCGCGCGGAATCGCCGCGCCGGCCGAATACTGAGGGAGTGTCACCCGCGCCCCCGCCCCGCGTTTCCCGCCGCCGGCTGCTCCAGGTAGCCGGCGGCGGGGCGCTCGCCGCGACCGCGGGCCTGAGCGTCCGCTCCTGGCGACTGACGGACCATCCGGCGGGCGGGCCAGGGGGCGCCGGACGGCCCGTGGTGGCCCCGGCCGACCAGCGCTTCGTCCAGGTCATCGCGCACGCCGACGACGGCCTGTACTTCATGAACCCCGACCTGGAGCAGTCCCTGCGCTGCGGGGCGCGCTCGGTGACCGTCTGCCTCACCGGCGGCGAGGCGGACGGACGCAACACCAGCAGGCACGCCCCCGCCGACGGCAGCGCCCCCGGCAACCGTCCCGCCTTCGCCCGGGCCCGCGCCAACGGGCTGCGCGCCGCCCACGCCGCGATGGCCACCGGCGACCCGGCCGCCCCCTGGGACATCGCCGCGATCAGTCTGCTCCCCGGCTTCCAGGTGGAGCTCCACACCCTGCGCGCCGCCCCGCACCACCAGCTGATCTTCCTGGAGCTGGTGGAGGCCCGCGCCGTGTGGCGGGCCCGCACCACCAGCCTGCGCGGCCTGTGGCTGGGGGCCGCGCCCACCCTCCCCACGCTGCGCCCCGCCGGCACCCCCGTGGCGCGGCAGTTCCACTACACCCGCGACCAGGTCACCCAGACCCTGCTCGCGGTCCTCGACCGGGTCCGGCCCACCGTCGTACGGACCCTGGACCCGAACGCGGCGCACTCCCCCAAGCGCCCGCCGGCCACCTTGGACCGCGACCCCCGGCTGGCCGGGCTGCGCTACTACGACCACCAGGACCACACCGCCTCCGCCTACTTCGCCCAGGCCGCGCTGGCCGCCTACCGCAGCCGCGCGCCGCACCACCCGGCCATCGTGGAGAACTACCTCGGCTACGAGGCCGGTGTACTGCCGGGCGACGTCGACTACGGGACCGTCCGCCGCAAGGCCCAGCTGCTGTCCCTGTACGGCTGGGCCGACCGGCGCCGCTGCAGCGACCCGGCGGGCTGCGGCGACCGCAAGGTGGGCGGCTCGGCGCTCACCGGCACCTCCCGCAGCTGGACCCGCTCCACCCGGCTGCGCGCCCCCGGCTCCAACGCCTGGATCCGCCCGGCCCACGACGGCCGGCTCGCCGCCTTCGCGGTCCTGGGCGGCGCGGCGTACCGCTGGGCCGAGACCCGGCCGGGCAGCGGCCGCTTCGGCGCGCCGGCACCGGTCGGCGGGCAGCTGCTGCAGGGGCAGATCCATGTGGTGCGCCGCACCGACGGCGCACTGCAGCTGTTCGCCTCCCGCACCGTACTGCCGGGCCGCCGCACCGACCACCGCCGTGAGGTGGTGACCGCACGTCAGCACGGCACCGCACCGGACGGCGGGCCCGCCTTCGCGCGCTGGGAGCCGCTGGGCTCCCCCGACCCGGACCCCGTCCGGTCGCTGGAGATCGGCTTCCCGGCGGCGGTGGCCACCCCGGACGGCACGGTCCATGTCTTCGTACGGACCTGGGACGGCGGCGTCGCCCACCGCAAGGCCCCGCCCGGCGCGCCCTGGTCGGCCTGGGAGCGGCTGGAGGGGCCGGTCGGCGCGCTGCAGGCGTCCCCGCAGATCGTCGACGGGCTGGACGCCTGTGTGGACTCCGACGGCCTGATCCATCTGGTGGCCCCGAGCGCCGGGACCGTCCACCACTGGGTGTCCAAGAAGGCCGGTCTCACGCCCCGGCCCGCCGCGGCCACCGGGCTGCCGCAGCCGGCCGGCCCGGTCAGCGTCGTACCGCTGGCCGACGGCGCGGTCCGGGCCGTCTACCGCCGCTCGGCCACCGCCCAGGTGCTGATCGCCGAACGGCACCGGCTGATCGGCGGCTGGCGGGTCTCGGCGCGGTGCGCGCCGGTCGGCGGCTACGGGCGGGTGGCCGCGGCGCGGGTCGGCAGCGGCGACCGGATGGTGCTCGCGGCCCGCGACGACGACGGCGAGCTGCGGATGGCGATGGCACAGGACGCGCCGGGGCCCTGGCAGCGCGGCCGGGTGCCGCACTCGGCGGCGGCCGGAGTCGCCCAGGACGCCGCCGGACGCGCGGTGGTGGTCGCCCTCGGCAACGACGGCAGGCTCTATACGACCCGTCAGGCCTCCGTCGGGCAGAGCGCGCTGTTTGGCGCCTGGCGCCCTCAGGAGGCGCCCTGGCCGTCGGCCTGAGCCGCCGGGCGCAGCAGGATGCGCCGGGAGAGCAGATAGGTGAACGGGATGGCGCATCCGGCCGCCGCCAGGGGCGCCACCGCGGTGCTCATCCCCAGCCAGCTCACCAGCGTCACCAGTCCCGCGCTCTGCACCGCGTAGTTGGTCAGCTGCGTCAGCGGGAACAGCAGGAACTTCTTCCAGCTCGGGCGGGTGCGGTAGGTGAAGTAGGTGTTCAGCAGGAAGGAGCAGACCATGCTCAGCGCGAAGGCGGCGGTGTAGGCGGCGAAGTACGGCAGCAGGCGGTGCAGCGGCAGATAGCAGGCGTAGAACGTGAGGGTGTTGAGCGCTCCCACGGCGATGAAGCGCGCCATCTGGCCCCAGGGGCCGGTCCGCGGCCAGGGCATCAGCCGGTCTGCGAGCCGGCGGCCGCGGCGGGGCCGCCGCTCCGGCCGGCCGGGCCGCCGCTCTCCTCGGCCGGGCCGCTGCCCTCCCTGACGGGGCTGCCGCTCTCCTTGACCAGGAAGTGCGGCCGCCGCTTGGTCTCGTAGTAGATCCGCCCGATGTACTCGCCGATCAGCCCCAGCATCACCATCTGCAGCCCGCCCAGACCCGCGATGATCGCCACCAGCGTCACATAGCCCGGGGCGGTGACCCCGCCGACGGCGGCCGCACCGATGATCCACAGGGCGTAGAGCGCGGCGAGCGAGGCCAGGCCCAGCCCCGCGTAGATGGCCGCCCGCAGCGGACGGCAGTTGAACGAGAGCATCCCGTCGAGGCCGTAGTTGACCAGCGAGCCCAGGCGCCACTTCGTCTCGCCGGCCTCGCGGGCGGCGTTGCGGTAGTCGAAGGTGATGGTGTCGAAGCCGATCCAGGAGAACAGCCCTTTGGAGAAGCGGTTGTACTCCGGCAGCGAGAGCAGCGCGTCCACGGCCGTGCGCGACAGCAGCCGGAAGTCGCCCACGCCGTCGGTGAGTTCGACGTCGACCCAGTTGTTGACGGCACGGTAGTAGAGCCGGCTGAGCGCGGTCCGCAGCCGCCGGTCGCCGTCCCGGCTGCGCTTGGCGACGACCTGGTCGTGGCCGAGCTGGTAGAGGTCCAGCATCTTCTCGATGAGCGCGGGCGGATGCTGCAGATCGGCGTCCATGATGATCACCGCGTCGCCGGTGGCCGCCCGCAGACCGGCCAGTATGGCGGGCTCCTTGCCGAAGTTGCGGCTGAAGGAGAGGTAGCGGGTGGTGCCGCGGTGCTGCTGCGCAAGGCCGCGGATCCGGGCCAGGGTGCCGTCCGAGCTGCCGTCGTCGACGTAGCACAGCTCGTAGGTGACGGCGAGGCGGTCGAGGACCGCGCGCAGCGCCGCGTCGAAGCGTGCCACCACGGCCTCTTCGTTGTAGCAGGGGACGACGACGGACAGCTTCATCGGCGGGTCTCCTCGGTGGAGTGAAGCCGCGGTCGGCTCCGTAGACGCCCCCCGAGCGCGGCCGCGGCGACCGCCAGCCCGGCCGCGCCGCTCGCCGCCAGCCCCGGCTTCAGGCCCGGCGGCTCGTACGCGCACGACAGCCGCCCGGCGCCGGAGCCCAGCGGGACGGCCAGCAGCCCGCCGAACGAGGACGGCGCCCCGTACGGCCCGCCGTCCACCGAACAGCCCCACCCCGCGACGGCCGGCACCGCCAGCACCGCGTGCCCCCGGCTGCCCCGCGGCAGCCGGGCCGTCAGACGGTGCCCGGCGGCGGTCAGTTCGCTCGGCCCGCGCAGCGCCCGTACCGCCGCGGCGAGCCGGGAGGGCGACAGACACCCCACGGGGTGCGCGGGCACCAGCTGGCGGCCCCGGCCGGTGAAGCGCACCACGACCGTGCCGCCGGCCGGCACCCGGCCCAGCTTCCGTACCGGGTTGGCGGTGGTGTCCTTGCTCCCGATCCCCGTGGTGTGCCCGCCCGGCCCGCTGACCCGGCCGGAGAACCACGGCGCGGACCAGACGACGGTGCGGCCCGGGGTGCAGTGCGCCGTGAAGGCGGCCCCCGCGCCGCCCGCGCCCCGTGCCGTCCGGTGCGTCCGGCCCGGCAGCAGCCAGCCGCCGCGCACGGGCACCGCCGCAGAGCCCGCGGCCGGCGTCAGGTCCGGCACCTCGTACACCGCGGCGCCCAGCACCCGCTCCTGGCGGGCGAACACGCTCTCCCCGCCGGAAGGCGGCCGCGGCAGAGCGCCGCGCACGGTCAGCAGCGGGGCGGCGGGGCGGGCGCGGCGCGGGGTGTAGGGGGCGCGGCGCTGCGGCCGCGGCGACAGATAGCTGCCCACGCCCATGATCGCCTGCCCCACCGGGTCCTCGAAGCTGAGGGTGTGACGCCCCCTCATGTACCAGCCGGCGCCCAGGCCCCGCAGGGCGCGGGCGGTGGCCGCGGGCACGTAGCTGCTGTAGTACGAGCCGCCCTCGCCGCCGATCAGCAGCGGATCGTTGTTGGCGAACTCGTGCGGGCCGGGGTCGGTGCGCGAGCGCGGCCAGTCGGCGCGCGCGGCCAGCACGTCCCGGGCCGCCAGCGACGCCCGGGTCAGCGTGGTCTTGGGCCGGAACCAGGCGATCTTGTCCCGTACCGCGGTCACCGAGAAGGCCGTGTACGCCGAGGTGAGCAGGACGATGCCGGTCAGCGCGGCGGTGCCGGCGGCGCGCGTACGGGCGCGGTGCGCATCCGTCAGCGCGCACAGCCCCGCAAGGGCCGCGGCGCCGCCGCCGGCCACCAGGATCCACGTCGCGGTGCCGACCGCCCCCTGGTCGCGGCTGAGCCACGCCAGCAGCGCGACCAGCGCCCCGCCCGCGGCCAGTTCGCGCCGGCGCGGGCGGTGCGCCAGCGTCAGCCAGGAGATCATCACCAGGATCCCGCTGAGCACGAAGGCGGCCCGGTAGGGACTGCCGTTGGGCAGCGCGAAGCCGTGCCACAGCAGGATCGCCGGCTTCCACACGAACGAGGCGCCCACCCCGGCCGCCAGCGCGTACCAGCCGATCCGCACCCGCGCCGGCACCCCGCGTACGAACGGGAAGGCGGCGACCAGCAGCAGCCCCGCCACCCCGATGAAGACATTGGGCACCGGCACCCCGCCGTGGCCGCCGGGCAGCAGCTGCGCCAGCTGGTCGAGCGGCGCCGGCCGGCCGCGGTGGACGACCCCGGGCGCCGGCTGGGCGGCCCGGCTGGCCCGGAACGTGACGGTCAGCACCGGCGCCGCGAGCAGGATGCCGCACACCGCCATGGCGACGGCCCGCCCCAGGGCCCGCAGCCGGTCGCGCGCCGGCATCCGCTGTGCCGTCAGCAGCCGCACCCCGAGGACCAGCGCCGTCGCCAGCGTCGCCATCGCCGCCGTGTAGAAGTTGCCCGACCAGGCGAGCGCGACCAGCAGGGTGCCGGACACCCAGCGGGTCCGGCGCAGGCACCAGTCCGCCGCGATCGAGGTCATCGGCAGGGCGGCCAGGCCCCACATCCACATCGGATCGGCGAAACCGTCGTTCAGCACCCAGCCGCACAGCCCGTAGCCCACCGACAGCAGCGCCCGCAGCGTCCCGGAGCCCGGGTGCAGGCGCCCCAGGAAGACGGTCATCAGGGCGGCGGCCAGGGCGATGCTGAGCAGGGTGACCAGGAAGACCGGGAGGTCGGCCTGCTCGCGGGGGAAGAGGCCGACCAGCCAGGAGAACGGGTTCATCAGGTAGCTGAAGAAGTCCGCGAGGAACGGGACGCCGTAACCGCTGCTCCAGTTGAAGAACAGATCGCCGCTGGTGGTGCCGTGCAGGAGGTCCCACAGCCGGGCGTGGAACGGCACGAACTGGTTGCCCAGGTCGTTGACGGCACGCGAGCGCGGGCCGAACGGATAGCTGCCGCAGAGGGCCAGTGCCAGGCAGTACGCCGCGGTGGAGACCGCCGCCGCGAGCGCGGGCGCGGCCAGTGCCCGCAGGGCCCCGTGCGCGGCTGCCGGGCGTTCACCTCCGGGAAGGGGCCGGGCAGCCTCCCGGGGCCGGAGGGCCTCTCGGGGGGTGGCGGGCGTCGGAGTCACCGGCACTCCTCCACACTCGGCGAACATTCACTCAACGTTATATGTCTTAATAGTCCGTTTCGCCCTGTTGGGACGCGGGGCTTTCGAGGGATTGCCCGCACAATCACGGAGGGTGCGATGCCGGTCTTGGACACCTCCGCCGCCGGCCCCGGCGGCCCGCCGCCCACCGTCTCCGTGGTCGTTCCGGTGCACAACACCCGGCGCTACCTCGACCGCAGCCTCGGCTCCGTCTTCGCCCAGACCCTCGACCAGCGCCGCATCCAGGTGATCGCGGTCGATGACGGCTCCACCGACGGCAGCGCCCAGCGGCTCGCCGAACACGCCCGCCGCCACCCCAACCTCACCGTCCTCCACCAGGAAGCCTCGGGCGGCGCCGGCCGGCCCCGCAACGTCGGCCTGGCCCACGCCACCGGCGAGTACCTCTTCTTCCTCGACTCCGACGACCACCTCGGCCCCGAGGCGCTGGCCCGGCTCACCCGCATGGCCCAGACCCACGGCTCGGACATCGTCTACGGCCGCATCGTCGGCGCCGACGGCCGCGCCGCCCCCGTCGACCTGCGCACCACCGCCGCCGCCGTCACCCCCTTCGACTCCCCCGTCTACTGGACCCTGGCCGCCTACAAACTGTTCCGCCGCTCCTTCGTCGAGCAGCACCGGCTGCGCTTCGTCGAAGGCCGCCTGCTGGCCGAGGACCTCCCCTTCTCGATCACCGCCCTGCTCCGCGCCACCACCGTCTCCGTCCTCGCCGACTACGACTGCTACTACCTGCACGGCCGGCCCGACGACAGCAACGCCAGCCGCCAGGACACCGACTGGTGCGAGTACCTCGACTACATCTCCACCGTCCTCGCCGGCGTCGCCGCCGAGGTCCCGCCCGGCCCGCACCGCGACACCCTGATGGTCCGTCACTTCCACGGCGAGATCCTCATGCCCTTCGCCGCCCCCTACCTCGCCCGCACCGCCGCCGGCCGCCGGGCCATGGCCGCCGCCGCCCGCCCCCTCGTCGCCCGCTACCTCACCGACCGCGTCCAGACCGCCCTCCCGCCCGGCCTCCGCCTGCGCGCCCACTGCCTGCGCGCCTCGCTCGACGACGAACTGACCGCCGTCGTCCGCGCCGACACCCACACCCGGCCCGGGCCGGGTCACATCGACCCCGACGGGCGCGTCCACGCCGCCTACCCCTACTTCCGCGACGCCGCCCGCGCCCTCCCCGACGCCTGCTACGACCTCACCGACCGCATCGTGCTGCGGCAGCGGCTGACCGGCTGCCACTGGGCCGACGGCGCACTGCAGCTGCACGGCACCGCCGCCCTGCCCCATCTCGACGCCGGCACCGCCGAGATCCTGCTGCACGGCAGCGGCGGCGCGTACCGGCTGCCGGCCCACTACGACGGCGAACGCTGGCGCGCCGCCGTCGACCCGGCCACCGCGGCGGACGGCCAACCGCTGCCCGACGGCACCTGGGGCCTGAAGATCGCCCTCACCGCGCACGGCGCAGACGGCCCGGCCGGCCCCGCACTGCGCCGCGAGGCCTGGCTGGTGCCGGAAACCCCCGAGCCCCCGCACGGCACCCCCGCCGCGGCCGCCACCCTCTTCCGCTCCCACCCGCACGGCCACCTCCACCTCCGCCTGGGCACACCGTGCGCCGGCGGTCCGACGGGCGCACTCTGGTAGCAGCGGTTTGGAGGTGATCGCGATGTTGCAGACCGCTGTCGGATGGCACGTTGAGCTGGAGTTCGAAGAGGACACCCACCGCACCCGCGCCGCCGCCCTCGTACGGCTCCCCGACGGGAGCGAGGTACGCGCCCACGGGTACGCCAGCCGCCACCCCGCCGACTCGAACCAGCCGAGGGTCGGCGAGGAGGTCGCGGGAGCCAGAGCGCTCAACGAACTGGCGATGAAGCTGCTGACCAAGGCACACGATGAGATCGACGAGGCGTCGGGCCGGACCTCGCACCCGTTGACCACCTGACCCACCCCGGCCGAGGCACCCCCACCGCCGGCCCCCGCGCCCGCGGAGTAGGGTGCCCGGCCATGACCGCCGAACCCGACTTCCTCCACGAGACCCGGACGTTCTACGACGCCATCGCCGAGGACTACGCCGACCACTTCCGCGGCGCCATGGACACCAGACACTGGGACCGGGCCGTCCTCGCCGCCTTCGCCGACACCGTACGGGCCGGCGGCGCCGGGCCGGTCGCCGACCTCGGATGCGGCCCCGGCTGGGTGACGGCACACCTGGACGCCCTTGGGCTCACGGTGACCGGCATCGACCTGTCGCCGCAGATGGTGGCGCTGGCCCGGCGCGAACACCCCGGCGTGCGCTTCGACGTGGGCTCGATGCTCGCCCTGGACCTGCCGGACGGCTCCCTCGGCGGCGTCGTCGCCTGGTACTCGATCATCCACACCCCGCAGGACCGGCTCCCGGAGGTCTTCGCCGAACTCCACCGGGTACTGGCCCCGGGCGGGCAGCTGCTGCTCGCCTTCCAGGTGGGCGACGAGCCCCTGCACCTGGCACAGCCCTTCGGCCGCCCGGTGTCCCTCGACTTCCGCCGCCGCCGGCCCGACCGGATCGCCGAGCTGGTGACCGGCGCCGGCCTGACCGTCGACGCCCGGCTGCAGCGCGAGCCGGACCGGGCGGCGGGGGAGAGCACCCCGCAGGCCTACCTCACGGCCCGCAAACCCTCCACGAGCAGCTGATCAGCCCCGCGGGTGGTGGTACCGCCACCCGGCCCAGGCCGACGTGATCATGTCGCGGACGTCGTGGTGGGCCTTCCAGCCCAGCTCGGCGGCGATCCGGTCGGCCGCCGCGACCACCCGCGCCGGATCGCCGGCGCGGCGCGGGGTGACCTCGGCGGTGACCCCCTCATGGCCCGTGAGCTCGGCGATCAGATCGATCATCTCCCGCACGGAGACGCCCTCACCGCGGCCGATGTTCAGCGTCAGATCGCGCACCGGGCCCCGCTCGGCGAGCTTGCGGGCCGCGGCCACATGGGCGTCGGCGAGGTCGGTGACGTGGATGTAGTCGCGGATGCAGGTGCCGTCGGGGGTGTCGTAGTCGTCGCCGAAGATGCGCGGCGCGGCACCCTCGTCGAGCTTCTCGAAGACCATCGGGACGATGTTGAAGACACCCGTGTCGGCGAGCTCGGGGGCGGCCGCGCCGGCGACGTTGAAGTAGCGCAGACACGCCGTGCTGATGCCGTGCGCCCGCCCCGCCGCACGGGCCATCCACTCCCCGACGAGCTTGGTCTCGCCGTACGGGTTGATCGGCACGCAGGGCGTGTCCTCGGTGACCAGATCGACGTCCGGCATGCCGTAGACGGCGGCCGACGAGGAGAAGACGAAGCGGCCCACACCGCCCGAGGCCATCGCCTCCAGCAGCGTCTGCAGACCGTGCACGTTCTCCCGGTAGTACAGCAGCGGCATCTCGACGGACTCGCCGACCTGCTTCTTGGCGGCCAGATGCACGATGTCGGTGACGCCGTGCCGGGCGATCGTGTCGTCGAGCAGCGCGCGGTCCAGTATCGAGCCGACGACCAGCGGAACACCCTCGGGGATCCGGGCGGCCACCCCCGTCGTCAGATCGTCCAACACCACGACCTGCTCACCCGCCTGCCGCAGGGCCCGTACGACATGGGCGCCGATGTAACCGGCACCACCCGTGATCAAGTAAGACATAGCGCAATCCTAGGCTGGAGGTCGGACAGTCGAGCGGGAGCGGGGTCAGCGGCGCAGCCGGCGGGCCGCGATCCGCCACACGCTGCGCAGCCCCGACGCGACCCGCAGCGAGAGCGCCCCGCCGGTCGTCGCATACGGCTGCACCAGCAGCACCGCGTGCCGCCGGCTGGGCAGCACACGGCGGCGCAGCCCCGGCCCCGTCGCCCGCAGCGCGGCCCGGAAACCGGCCCCGTCCGCGCAGCTGACCTCGGCCATCAGATCCCACGGCTCAGGGTCGGCGCTCCGGCTGCCGCCGTCCACCAGCGCCCCTATGTCCAAGACCACCTCCGCGGTCCAGCACGCCTCCGCACCGCCGGACGGCGCCGGAGCGAGCGCGGCGGTGTGCACCGGGCCGCGGCGGTCGTCGCGCCGCCGCCGCAGCTCCACATCGATGCTCTCCGGCCCGGCCGCGGCCAGCCGGCCGTACAGATCATGGACGCGCAGCCGCAGCACACTGCGGCCGGCGACGGCCGGCTCCGCGTCCACCGTCACCGGCAGCCGGTGCAGCGGCTTGGTGCCGATCGCCTCCAGCTCGACACCGGGCAGATCCGCCGACCACACCGCCCGCCCGCCGGCCTCGGCGTACGGCGGCAGCAGCCGGCCGGGGCGGGCCGCCAGCTGCGTGAGCCGCTCCAGATCGCGCGGCTCCGACGAGGCCAGCACCACCCGGGCCAGCCACCGCGCGGGCGCGCGCGCCGCACGCAGCTCCGACTCGTCGAACCCCGCCAGATACTCGCGGGTCAGCCGCCACCACTCGGCGCGGTAGTCGGCGCCGCGGGTGTGCAGCTCGCGGACGTACATCCGCAGATCGTGATCGAGGAACTTGACGGCGGCCGCGTGCGCCAGCGCCTTGTGCCCGGCGTCCTGGAAGATCCGCACACTGGCGCGGTGCGCCTCGATCCGCGCCTGCCAGTTGGCGACGTCCTTGCGGTCCAGCGAGATCGACTGCTTCGCCGCCGAGCGGCGCACATGCCAGACGTAGACACTGTCGGGAATCGTCACGACGCGCGGCGCGGCGGCCAGCACCCGGGCGGTGAACACGAAGTCCTCGTAGGTGAAACGGCCCTCGGGGAAGACGATGCCGTGCTCCGCCAGGAACGCCCGGTCATAGAGCTTGTTGACGCACAGGGTGTCGCGGACCAGCTGGGCTGCGGCCTCGGCGGACTCGTACACCGCGGCCTCGCGGTAGAGCGCCGGCAGCCAGGGGACATCGCGCCGGGCGGGCAGCTCACGGCGTACACAGGCGCCCGCCGCGACCGGCGCGTCATGCTCCAGCGCGGCCGCCAGCAGAGCCTGCGCCGCGCCCGGCGGCAGCACGTCGTCGCTGTCCAGGAACATGACGAACCGGCCGGTGGCGGCGCGCAGACCGTCGTTGCGGGGAGTGCCGCAGCCGCCGCTGTTCTCACTGCGGTGGAGGACACGCAGCCGCGGCTCGGTGCGGGCGAGGGCGTCCAGGGCGGCGCCGGTGCCGTCGGTGGAGGCGTCGTTCACCGCGATCACCTCGGTGACCGTCTCCCCCGAGGTCTGCTGCGCGAGCGCGGAGCGCACCGCGTCACCGACGTGCACCGCGTCGTTGAAAGCGATGACGACGATGCTGACCTGCGCGGAAGGCGTGATGGTGGGCCCTGGCAGTGACTCAAGGGCTTCTTTCACAGTCACTAAATCTACATTTCGTGTCGACAGCATCTCTTGGCGCGAGCGGGGTCCAACCCATTTCCGATGGGTCAGAGGGCGAAACCCGCCATGCGGTTGCACCCGTCGCCTCGGTTTTCCGCCGCATTGCCATCCCATGACCGGACGGACGTCGGGGGCCGGGTGCGCGGGCACCCGTGAAGGACCCCGCACATGCTGTAACGACGCGAGTGGCGTGCGATGCCGATCCGCGTGCTGTCACCTTGCGCACCGGCCCCGTCACCACCCCCTCCGCTCACCGCTCCATCAGGTCCGCGACCCGCCCGGCCGCCCCGCCGTCGTCCCGGTGACAGAACGCCTCCCGGAAATCCGCGTACGCCTCCGCACCCGCCGCCGCGATCCCCGCCAAGTCCCCCAGCGCATCGACGAGTTCACCCGTCGACGCCAGCAGCGGACCCGGCACCCGCGCCTCGAAGTCCAGCGTGAAACCACGCAGCGCATCGCGGTAGTGCGGCAGATCGGGCGTGAAGAACAGCATCGGACGGCCCGTGTTGGCGAAGTCGGCGGCCAGCGACGAGTAGTCGGTCACCAGCACGTCCGCGGCCAGCAGCAGCTCCATCGCATCGGGGTACGCCGAGACGTCCCGCGCGAACGGCGCATGGTGCGCCGGCAGCCGGTCGGCGACCAGCGGATGGCTGCGCACCAGCAGCACATGGTCCGCCGCCAGCTCCCGCCGCGCCAGCTCCAGATCCAGCGGCAGATGCAGCCGGTGATGGCCCGCGTCGTACGCCATGTCGTCCCGCGGCGTCGGCGCGTACAGCACCACCGTCTTGCCCGGCTCCACACCCAGCCGCTCCCGCACCGCCGCCGCCCTCAGCTCACGGTCCGGCGCGAACAGCGCATCGGTCCGCGGCAGCCCCGACTCCAGCAGCCGCCCCGAGAAGCCCAGCGCCGAGCGCAGCACCGGCGTGCTGTGCGCGTTCGGCGACAGCAGCACGCTCCACTGCCGGCTGACCCGCGGCCGCGGCGCCAGATGCGCCAGCCCCGCGCACAGCGTGCCCGCCAGATCGGCGCCGATCCGCTTGAGCGGCGTGCCGTGCCACGTCTGGATGGTGCGCTGCCCGCCGCGCCGGGTGAACCAGCGCGGCAGATGGGTGTTGGTCACCACCCAGCGGCTGTGCGCCAGCGCACCGTGCCACTCCGCGCTGCCCACCACTACCGCGCGCACCGTGTCCGGCACCGCGGTCTGCGCATCGCGCACCGCCCACAGATGCTCCACGTCCATGCCCCGCCGCACCAGCTCCTCGTGCACCGCGCGCGGCGAATCCCCGTACGCGCGGCCCCCGAAGCTGCTGTAGAGCACCGTGTCGCGCAGCGGGCGGGAGCGGTGCAGCGCATAGTGCTGCTCGCGCAGCATCCGGCGGCGGTAGGGGCCGCGGTCGGTGGCCGGCAGCGCCGGGCCCGCACTCACCAGCGCCTCGTCGTGCCGCTGCCGGTCCAGGACCAGCGGCTTGCCGCGGACCGTACAGGACGCCGGCAGCCCCGCAAGGACGGCCGGCGCGATCCGCACCGGCGCGTCCAACGGCGAGCCGGCCGCGCCGCGTTCCCGCAGATGCAGCGTCCAGCGGCCCTCCCGCAGCGGCACCGCGCCGGCCAGCGAGTCCAGCGCGCCCAGCGGCAGCGTGCCATGGAACCGGCCCTCGTCGTGGACCGTGGGGAACGCCAGCTCGGCCGCGTGCGCGGCGTGCTTGAGGACCAGCTCGGTGGCGTGCGGCGCCGCGTCCGGCAGGGCGCCCGCCAGCAGCAGGGTGCCGTCGGCGCGCCACAGCGCCCGGTCCGCGTACGGCTGCGGCGTCCGGTCGTGCAGCACCAGGTTCCCGCCCGCGGTGGCCGCCACCACCACCTCCCGGCCGTGCGACAGCGGATACGCCACCGGCGCAAGCCCCACCTCGCAGGCGACCGGGTCGGTGCCGCCGCCGGGCAGCACCAGCTCCGGTACCCAGCTCTCGGTGTGCGCCGCGGGAATCGCCGACGGCGCACCGTCCCGGACGGGCCGGGCGGCGTCCAGCGCCTCCAGACGGACCCGGATCGTCAGCCGCCCCGCCCCGGCGCCGCCCCCGGACCCGTCGTCCCCGGCACCGCCCGCCGCGGCCGCCCGCTCCCCGGGACCGGCCGCCGCCCACCCCGCCTCCACCGGGAACGACACCACCGTCCCCGACCCCTGATGCGTCAGCCGCAGCGCCGTCGGCGCCGGCCGCGGCGCCCACACCTCCAGATCCAGCGCACCGGCCGCCGCCGCATGATGCCCCTCCAGCCGCCGGACGCGGCGCGCAACCGACAGCCGCAGCCGCCCCTGCGCATACCGCGGCGTGACCCGCACCCGCCCCGCCGCACCCTCGTCCGCCACCTCACGCGCACCCGGCTCGGCACCCGAACCCGTCTCCCCGGGGGACAGCGCCGCCGCCCGCACCACACCCGACGAGGCGAGCAGCACCCCGACCGTCCACTCGCCCTCCTCCCAGCGCCCGCCCCTGCGCAACCGGGCCGGATCCAGCCGCACCTCGAAGCCCGACCAGTCGTAACAGTGCAGCTCCTGACCGGACTCGGCGGTCGCCTCCGGCATCGCCACGGGCCGCAGCGGCAGCAGGATCCTGCGCCGCCCGCACGACAGCACGGCCGTACGCAGATAGCCGTGCCGCGTCGCCGCGTCCAGATTGCGGATATAGGCATAGCCGCGCAGCAGCAGCACACCGCCCCGCCACACCGCCTCGGTGACCTTGGCCCGTACGGGGAAGTCGGCCCGCTCCAGCCGCACCACACCCGGCGGCAGCTCCGGCGCGGGACTCAGCGGCAACACAGCCCGCTTGCGCAGCGGCGGCCCGGCCACCGTGAACCCCGCCGGGTTGCGCGCCTCGTGCGCCAGCAGCGTCAGCAGATCGGCCGCCCGCCCCGCGCGGATCAGATACCAGCGCATCCGCAGCTCCACGGGCAGCGTGGGAAACAGCCGGGGATCGACACCCGCCAGGAAGTCACGGGCACAGTCCAGGAACGCCGTGCGGGTCTCCGGCGCCGCGGCCGGCAGCGCATCGACCAGATCGAGCAGCCCGCCGGTCAGCTGCGCGCGGTCGTAGTCGCGCTGATAGGCGTTCAGATGGGTCCGGGCCGGGTCGGCGAGGAAACCGCGGACCCCGGCCACCGCCGCGAACCGGTCCCGCACCCCCCGGGCATCGAGCCGCCGGAACCGGGCGGGCCCCTCCGGCAGCCGCCAGTAACACACGTGCTCATGCAGCACGTCGACCGTCCTGGCGAGGAAGTGCGCGGGCAGCGTCACCGCCGCGTCATGACACAACTCGCCTTCCGGAAAAGCCAGTTCATGCCGGTCCCAGAAGGCGCGGCGGAAGACCTTGTTGCGCGCGAAGTGATCCGACAGCAGCGACAGGTCCTCGGTGATGTGGGTGCGCAGCGCCGTCCCGTAGGTGGCCGGATGGTCCGCGGACTGGCTGCGGCCGGCCGCACCCAGCCGGTAGACGTTGCCGGTCGCCAGGTCCGACCCGGACCTGTCCAGCAGGCCGACCAGATCCGCGTACGCGCGCGGCAGCAGCACATCGTCCGCATCCAGGAAGGCCAGATAGCCGGTGTGCGGATAGCCGTGCCGGGCACCGGTGTTGCGCAGCGCGCCACAGCCCGGCGCCGGGCCGTCGCCAGGATGGCGGACGATCCGGAACCGCGGGTCCCGCTCGGCGAACCGGCGGGCGAGCGCGGCGGCCGCGCCCTGCGCACCGCCCCCCTGCGCGGGCCCGCCCTCCACCATCACCACATCCAGCTCGGTCAGCGTCTGCGCCGCCACCGACTCCAGGCACTCCTCCACATTCCGCTCGGACCCCTCGGCGCGAGGGACCGGGACGACGACGGTGAGCCGAGGCTTCATGGCGGACCAAGCCTTTCCGGACGGACGATGCACAAGACCGGACCGTTCAACTCACCACCGGCGGCACGGTCACCGGATCTGCGCTGAAAGGGTGAGGCGCCTCATCGACAGTGCGTGTTCGGGTGATTACGCTCGGTGTGCAGCTGTCGGCGCGCCGTAGCGCCGGGCCCCGTCAGATGCCGTAGACCCGATGCACAGCGATAGGGCGCCCCGCGCGCCGCGTCCCCAGGGAAGGTGACCGCGTCCCGATGCCCGGCCGAACCGACAGCTCCGCCGCCACCGACAGCTCCGATGCCCAGCCGCCCGGCAGCGACCCCCGCACCGCCAGGCCGGCCGGCCCCGCGGGCACCGCACCGGCCGCCTCCACCGCCCGGCTGCCCGCCGACCGGCCCCGCGGCCCGCTGGCGCAACTGCTGCCCGGCCGCTGCCGCTACCGCCGCCAACTGCGGCGCATCGGCACCGGACGGGTACTGGAGATCGGCTGCGGCACCGGCGACACCCTCGCCGGCTGCACCCCCGGAAGCGTCGGAATCGACCACGACCCGCAATCCGTCGAACACTGCCGCACCCGCGGACTGACCGCCTACACGGCCGACGCCTTCCTCGCCGGCCCGCACGCCCGGCCCGGCGCCTTCGACGCACTGCTGACCGCACACGTCCTCGAACACCTCGACGACGAACAGGTCGAAGACCTCCTGCGGGCCTACGTCCCCTACGTACGGCCCGGCGGCGGAGTCCTCCTGATCACCCCGCAGGAAGCCGGGCACCGGGCGACCCGCCCCACCCCCGTCCGCTTCACCGACTTCACCCTGCTGCGCGCCTTCGCCGAATCCGCCGGCCTGGCCGTACGGCGCACCTACTCCCACCCGCTGCCACGGCCGGCCGGGATGCTGCTGCGCTCCAACGCGTTCGTCCTCCTGGCACAGGTCCCCAGGTAGACAACCGGACGGCGGCCCCCGGCACGGCACGGGCCGGAGCCGTCACACCGCCCCGGCCCGCAACCGCACACCTCGACCCCCGCGTCAGCGCGTACGCGCCCGCTTACGGGCCCTGACGATCGCCCGGGTCACGACCGGCGGCAGCACATCCAGCGCCACCTTGCGCACCGTGCTGCGCGTCGGCACCGGCGGACGGCCCCCCGGGCGGGCCGGCCGCGCCTTCGGAGCCCCGGCCGACGCCCGCTGCGCGGCACGGGCGGCGGGCACCGCCGTGTGCCGCGACACCGGCTGCGCGGGCTCCGCGGCGCCCTTGGCGCTCAGCCGGACCAGCGGGGCGTCGTTGACGTACTGCACCTCGTGCCAGACGTCGCCGCGCACCGCGATCCACTCCAGCAGCGCCTTCTGCAAGGGCTCCGGGTCGCCCCATGTGCCGTAGAACTTGGTGCCGGTGATGCAGATGGGGCGCAGTCCCTCGTTCGCCACGGCCTGCCAGGTGGCGGCGGCCACCCCCGGACAGTGCTCGGCGCGGTAGTCGTCCAGCACCACCACGCCCTTGCCGGTGAGCAGTTCACGCACCGCGAGGATGTCGCCGTGCACATGCTCGTACAGATGCGAGGCGTCGATATGGGCGAAGCGCACCGAGCCGTCCTCGACATGGTCGCTGACGATCGAGCTCAGCCCCTGCACGATGGTGGGCAACTCGTCGTGGAACGCGAGGTAGTTCGCCTCGAAGGCACGGCGCGTCAAGGTCGCGTAGGACTTCTTCATCTCCTTGGAGTTGGAGGCGTCCTCGGCGGGGGAGTCGAAGAGATCGCAGACCGTGAAACGCTCGCCGGGGCGCAGCCGCGCACCGAGGAAGATCGCGCTCTTGCCCATGTACGCGCCCAGTTCGAGCAGATCACCCGGTTCGGAACGGTCCTGCTGATACGCCAGGAACCAGTCGAAGAGCAGCTGATCGGCGGTGAAGAACCAGCCTTTGACCTCGGACAGCCGGGTGGGGCGCGGGAGCTGTTCGGCACTCTGGTCTGCGGTGGGGGCAGTCATGTGCGGTCCGTCTCCAGACGGTCGGGAACGTAGGGCGAAATGCGCTGGGGGACAGGGATGAGGGGAGGGGGCGGAGATGTCCGTCACCGGAGATGTCCGTTACCTGTACGTATCTACATGTATGGCATATCTGCGTTTATGTGATGTGGGTGTCGCCGCGGCCATCGGGCGCCCTCGCCCGGCCGAACGTGCGAGCACCGCTAGGCAGTCTCCACGACAAGGCGCCGGCGCACCATGCGTTTCACGGCAGTGACCGACATCGTAGGGGGACGGACATGAACGCGGGATAACAACGGAAGACCACCCCGCCCGCGAACGGCACCGGCCCTGCACGGCTCCTGCACCCGCCCTCCGCGACCGCCGGGCCCACCTCCGCCACCACCGCCCTACTTCACCGCACCGGCCATCACACCCGAGACGAACTGCCGCTGGAAGGCGAAGAAGACGATCAGCGGCACCACCATCGACAGGAACGCCCCGGGCGCCAGCACATCGATGTTGTTGCCGAACTGCCGCACCTCCTGCTGCAGCGCCACCGTGATCGGCGGACTGCCGCTGTCCGCGAAGATCAGCGCGACCAGCATGTCGTTCCACACCCACAGGAACTGGAAGATCCCCAGCGACGCGATCGCCGGACCGCCCAGCGGCATCACCACCCGGGTGAACAACCGCAGCTCACCCGCCCCGTCCAGCCGCGCCGCCTCCAGCAGCTCGCGCGGGATCTCCGCGAAGAAGTTCCGCAGCAGGAACACCGCGAACGGCAGCCCGAAGGCCGTATGGAAGAGGATCACCCCGGCCGTCGTCTCGAACAGCCCCACCGCCCCGAACAGCTTCGCCACCGGGATCAGCGCCACCTGCACCGGGACCACCAGCAGCCCGACGACGACCATGAACCAGCCGTCCCGCCCGGGGAAGTCCATCCATGCGAACGCATACCCGGCCAGCGACCCGATGACCACCACCAGCACCGTCGCCGGCACCGTGATCGCCGCCGTCGTCAGCAGCGAACCCATCACCTTGTCATTGGCCAGCAGCTGACCGTAGTTGTCCCAGGTGATCTGAGCCGGCGCACCGAACACCCGCCACCAGCCGGACTCGGCGATCTGCTGCGGACTGCGCAACGACGACAGCAGCAGCCCCACCGACGGCATCAGCCAGAACAGGGCGACCAGCACCAGGAAGACCCGCACGGCCCCGCCACCCGTCCGCGCCACGAGCCGCCCGGCCAGCGACTGCCCGGGCCGCACGCCCCGGCCGGTGCCCCTGCCGGCGCCCCCGCGTCGCCGGTTCCGCACGTCACCGCGCACGGCCGTCATCGCCGCCACCTCCAGTCCACGGTCACCGGCAACGGGCCTGCCGTCCCCATCGACGCTCCTGCCGTCATCGCCGACGCTCCTTCCGAATGCGCCGGAGATTGACGTACATCACCGGCATCACCAGCAGCAGCAAGAACACCGCGATCGCACTGCCCAGCCCCTCGTCCACATCCGTGCCGAACGACGACTGGAAGAGCTGCAGGGCGAGCACATTGGCGGACCTGATGCTGGAGCCCGGCGCGATGATGTAGACCAGATCGAAGATCTTCAGCACATTGATCATCAGCGTGACCAGCACCACCACCAGGACCGGCGCCAGCAGCGGCACCGTGATCCGCCGGAACACCTGCCACTCGCCCGCGCCGTCCACCCGCGCCGCCTCCAACAGCTCACGCGGCACCCCCGCCAGCCCCGCGGCGATCAGCACCATCGCGAAACCGGCCCACATCCACACATAGGAGCCGATGATGGCCGGGGTGACCAGCGCCGGGCCCAGCCAGTCGACACCGTTGTACGCCTCCGCGAAGTTCGCCGCGGGCAGCCGCAGCCGCGCACCGTCCGCCCGGTCCGCGGGCAGCGCATAGGTACCGTCCGCCGCCGTCGTCGCCGAGGCCACCACCCGGCCGCCCCTGACCGCCTCGACCCGCAGACCGGCCAGCGCCCTCTCCCCGGCGTCGATCACATCGGGCCGGCCGCCGCCCCCACGGGTGAAGTCCAGCCAGACGGTTCCGGTGACCTCCCCGGGCCGCGGGGCGGCGGCGGCCGCCGGCCGGGCACCGCGCACATCGTCCTGCCGGACCGCGACCAGCGGCAGATCCACCCGCGAGCCCGCCCGTACGGCCGACCGCGTGGTGAACGCGCCACCGCCGGACGGCCGCAGATCGGCGCGGGGGCGCGGCTTGGCCCCGGGGAACGGCGCCGGCTCGGCGAACGTGTCGTGCACGCCCACCCAGACCGCATTGGCGACCCCCCGCTCCGGCTCCTGGTCGTAGACCAGCCGGAAGATGATCCCGGCCGCCAGCATCGAGATCGCCATCGGCATGAACACGATCAGCTTGAAGGCGGTACCCCAGCGGATCCGCTCGGTCAGCACCGCGAAGATCAGCCCCAGCGCCGTCGACACGGTCGGCGCCACCACGACCCACACGACGTTGTTCCGCAGCGCCGTACGGATCCCGTCGTCCGAGAACATCGCACCGTAGTTGCCGAGCCCCACGAACCCGTCACCGGACGCGTCGAACAGACTGCGGTAGACGGAGAAGACGATGGGATAGACCACCAGCGCACCGAGCAGCACCAGCGCCGGCAGCAGAAACACCGCCGCCAACCACGGCCGCCCACCCAGCACCCTCCGGCCCCCGCCGCCCGCGCCGACCGCACCCGCGTACCCGGCCCTACCAGCCCTACCGGCCTTGCTCGCCTTGCTGACCTGTCCGTCGCTCATCGTGACGATCCCCCGGTCCCGGTCGAGACGGTCGGCGGCAGGCGCCCAGCGCCTGAACTTCCGACGTCCGACGACGTGCTCTCAGCGTCCGACGACGTGCCCTCACCGTCCGACGACGTGCCCTCACCGTCCGAACGACTTGGCGGCGTCCTTCTCCAGCCGTGCCTGCGTACCCGCGATGTCCTTGGGGTTCTTCAGAAAGTCCTGCAGGTCCTTCCACTCGCCCTGCCCCGGCTTGCCGCCGAACGACGCGGGCGCCTGGTCGGACATGTCGAACCGGAAGCCGTCGCCCGCCGCGACCAGCGCCTTGGCGATCTCCCGCATCACATCGTTGGCGTACGCCGCCTGGTCGAGCTTCTTGTTGGGCGAGATGAACCCGCCCGCCTGCGCCCAGATCTTGGCCGCGTCCGTCGACGCCAGGAACGTCAGCAGCGCCTGCGAGGCCTTGCTGTCCTTGAGCGCCACCGCCACATCGCCGCCGGTCACCACCGGGGACCCGCTGCCCACCGCGGGAAACGGGAAGACCTTGGCGTCCGTGCCGACCCGGGCCTTGGTCTGGGCGATGTTGGCGGCGGCGAAGTCGGCCGACGAGACCATCGCGGCCTTGGGCGCGTCACCGCCGCTGAACGTCTGGGTCACCGACGTCGGGAAGTCCGTCTGCAGCGCACCGGAGTTGCCGCCCGCGAGCAGATCCTTACGGCCGAAGAGCTGCGCGAGCGTGTTCAGCGCCTGCTTGACCGTCGGGTCGGTCCACTTGATCCGGTGCTGCGCCAGCTGGTCGTACTTCTCCGGGCCCGCCTGGGAGAGGTAGACGTTCTCGAACCAGTCGGTCAGCGTCCAGCCGTCCGAACCTCCCACCGAGACCGGCTCGACGCCCGACTCGGCCACCACCTCCGCCGCCTTGACGAAGTCCGGCCAGGTCTTCGGTTCCTTGGCGCCGGCGTTGTCGAACGCCCGCGCGTTGTACCAGACCAGGGACTTGTTGCTGGCCTTGAAGTAGACCCCGTACGAGGTTCCCTTGAAGGCGCCGAGCTCCTGCCAGCCCTTGGAGTAGTTCCTGGCGAGCTGCGCCTTGGCGCCGGGGCCGAGCGGCTTGAGCCAGCCCTTCTGCGCGAACTCCTTGAGCACACCGACCTGTTGGAGCATCGCCACATCGGGCGGGCCGCCGCCGGCGACCTTGGAGCCGATGAAACCGGCCATGTCGTCACCGCTGGGAACGAAGTCGACCTCGGCGCCGGTGCGCCTTTCGAACTCGTCCAGCACCTTGACGAAGTTCTCCCGCTCCGGCCCCGTCCAGACCGCGGCGACCTGCACCTTCTGCCCGTTCAGCTTGGGCAGCCGCACAGTGGGAGCAGTGGACCCGCCCTTACCCCCACCGCCCCCGCCACCACTCCCGCCACCCTTCGCACCCCCACCGCCACCACACCCGCCCAACACCAGTGCAAGCGCCGCACCCACCACCACCGCAACCCGACCCCGCCCGACCGCACCCACATCCCGCCTCGCACGCCCCGCACCGCCGCTACACCCAGCCATGCGGCCGCTAAGCCCAGCCGTGCCGCCGATACGCCCAGCCGTGCCCTCGAATCGTCTGCGCATCCCCGTAGCCCCCTGTCGCCGCGCCTGCCGTACTGGTGCCGTACTGGTGCCGTGCGGTGGTGCTGTGCCGGTGGTGCTGTGCCGGTGCCGCCCGTGCCGGTGATGCCCGCGCGGTGCTGCGGTTCCGGTGTTCCAGTGTTCCGGTGTTCGGGTGTGCCGTGGTGCTGTGTGGTGGGTCCCGTAGGGCTGGTGCCGTGGTGCCGTGGTGTCGGTGGTTTCCGGTACCGCTGTGCTGTGGTGCCGTGCCGGTGGTGCTGGTGGAGGGTCCCATGCCGCTGGTGCCGGGGCGTGGCGCGCCGCGGTGCCACGCGGTGTGCGACAGGTCTACGCCCTGGCTACGGGCTCCGCAATACCGCGTTCGCCGCCAACTCGCCTTTCGTAATGGGGCTGTTACTGGCGGCAGGGGCCTGTTATGGCTGTTCTGTTATGGCTGGGCGTTCCCGCATGACGGATGACGGACTGGAGACCTACCAGGCCCGCCCGGCGACTCACGCCAGCCGTGCCGCCCCCACCCGCGCCCCGCCCCACCCGCCCCGCGGCCCAGCCCGCACCCGCACCCGCAACGCACCCACCCCGCGACCCAGCACCCGCCCCGCCCCCGCAACCCCACCCGCCCCGCGGCTCACACCAGTGGCGGTGCCGGTGTCGCGCCCGAGGACTGCGCGGCCCTCTGCAGCGCGCTGGCCAGCAGGGCGAGGTCCGTCGGGCCGTTGCCCAGTTCGCGCAGGGGGCGGCGGGCCGGGGGGTCGCCCATCCGCTGCCATTCGAGCGGTACGACCGTCGGCCGCAGTGTGGACGTACGGGGTATCCGGCCGGTCACCCGGCCTGCCTGGAACGGTGTCGAGGAGCCGTCCGCCGCGCGGTGCAGCCGGCCGCGGCCGGTCGGTGCCGGGTCGGCGGGGTCGGTGGGGTCGGTGGATGCGCCCAACTCGACGCGCAGGCCGGCCCGTTCGCTGGTCGCGGTCTCGGCGGTGCGGTCCGGGTGGCCGGTGGCGGCTATCAGATGGACGCCGAGCGCCGCCCCGTCGCGGGCCACGGCTTCCAGCGCCCGCACCACGGAACCGGCGGCGGGGCGGCCGGGGCTGCCCAGGGCGGGGGCGACCAGCGCGTCGAAGTCGTCGACGAGGACGAACAGCCGCGGCATCGGGGGCGCCGGCTGCGGGGCGCCGTCCTCGGCGGGGGGCCCGCCGGTGGGGGCTCCAGTGGCTGGGGTTCCAGTGGCTGGGGCGGCGGTGGCCGGGGGGCCGGTGCGGGAGCGGAGGCGGAGTGTGCCGGTGGTTGACGGGTCCGCCGGGGTGCCGCTTTCCTCCTCCTTGTTTCGGCAACGATTACGGAGAGTTATTGGTTCCTGCTCTCCGTGAGCATGATGCATTCCGTGAGCATGGTGCTCTCCGTGACCGTGGTGCTCTCCGTGACCGTGGTGGTCGCCGTGAGCGTGATGGTCTCCGTGGCCATGAGGGTGGGCGGGGGCGCCGTAGGCGCCGCCTGGGTGGCTGGCCTCTGTGTAGCCGGCCTCGGGGAGACGGCTTTCGGTTGAGCGGTTCTCGGTGAAACGGCCCTCGGTGAAACGGCCCTCGGTCGAGCGGCGGGGGGCGATGATCCGGGGGGCCGGGAGGTGTTTGGTGCGCCACTCGGTGAAGGGGGTGCCGGACAGTATTTCCGTGCGGCGTTTCAGCTCCGAGGACAGTGCCTGGGCGAACTCCCGCATCCGGACCGGGTCGGAGGCGGCGAGATACGTGGTGACGTGCGGCAGGTCCGTGCACACCCGCAGTCCCTCGCCGCGTTCGCTGCCGCCGCCGTCCACCAGCACCAGCGACAGCAGGTCCGGGCGGTCGGCGGCGGCCAGTGAGGCGGCCAGCGAGCGCAGCAGTTCGGTCTTGCCGGTGGCCGGTGCGCCCTCCAGGAGGAGATGCGTGCCGTCGGCGGCCGGGTCGGCGTGGAGCGGGCCGTGCGGTCCGGCGCCGAGCACTGCGGCGGCGCCGGACCGGTCGGTGTCCAGGGCGGCGGCCCAACGGGCCATCAGGGACGCCGGGGTGGCGCGGGCCAGCCCCAACTCGTCCAGCAGCCGGGCCGCATCGGGCAGTGGGGCGGCCGCGCGGGGCGCCGTGCGGCCGTCGGCGGTGGCCGTGGCGTCGGCTTCGCGCAGCGGCGCCAGCGCCCGCGCGAAGCGCTCGGCCCAGGCGCCGGAGACCGCGTCGACCGTCGCGACCGTGCCGTTCGGGCCGGAGCCGGGCTGGACCACGCGCAGCGCCGTGGCGACGTCGCCGCTGAGCACGGCGACGGCTCCGCACTCGCCGAAGGCGGGTGACGCGGCGCGGGCGGCTTCGTACGTCGCGGTCAGCGGGAAGGCGGGGGAGGCGGCCGGGGTCTCCGCCAGGCACAGGAGGTGGATTCCGGCCGCCGGGCCGCCCGACGCGAGGCGGGCGGTGGTCTCGCGCAGCGCGGACGAGCCGGGGTCGCCATCCACGATCACCAGGGTGTACGGGCCCTGGTGGCGGGCGGCGGCGGAGGCGACCTCGGCGCGTTCGGCGCTGGCCCAGCCGGGGCCCAGCGGGCTGTCGTCGAGCCGCCGTGCCAGTTCGGACGTACGGGCCGTGGCCTGCTCCCTGTCGTAGGCGAGCAGCAGCCGGCAGTCCTGGCCGTGGGTGGGGCGGATGTGCGGCAGCCAGCCGAGCCAGGACCAGTCGGCCACCCGCTCGTCGGTGCTGCGGGCCCGGTCCGTACTGATCAGCACGATGTCGAGGGTGCCGGGGGAGTGCAGTGCGGCGAGCTGGGCGACGGCGGAGCGGGCCAGTCCGGTGAGCCGGGCGCGCGGCCCGGCGAGGCCCAGGGAGCCGGCCCGGCGCAGCTCGACGGTGACGGGTACGGCGGTCCGGCCGCCGCCGCGGCTGGCCGTCCCCAGCCGGACGGTCAGTGCGTCGGGGTGGTCCCGGCCGCGTTCCCAGAGCCGGGGGCCCGGGCCCAGCGCGGTGAGCAGGACCGCGGCGGCGTCCGGCCAGCGTTCGTGGTCCGCGGGCCCGGGGGAGGCCGCGGCTGCCTCCGCGCCGACGGGGGCCCCGGCGGGGGAGGCCGGGGCGGTGCCGGCGGGTTCGTACTCCGCCGGGCCCCAGTCGCTACGGGCCTCGTCCGGCCGCTCCACGGCGGGCCGGCCGCCGGCCAGCCGCCGCGCCCAGGAACCGATGCCGCCGCGCCGGCCGCCCTTACGGGGCGCCTCGCCGGCGCGTGGCTCGTCGGGCGGGGCCAGCGGCTGCCGGCCGCCGTGCGTCAGGTCCTGTGCGCCGTCGGGGGCGCCATGGCCCGGCGCCTCGCGGACGCCCGGTCCGAACCCGTCGGCCGGGAAGCCGGCGTCGGGGGTGCGGTCGAGGCCGTGTCCAAAGCCGTGGGCGGTGGCGGCATCGGGGTGGGGCGCCTCGGGGTGGGGGGCGTCGCTGTGTGCGGTGGCGTGGCGGTGGTCGTCGGGGGCGCCGGGCGGCGGCCAGGCGTCCTGGGCGGGGGTGCCGCGCAGGGGGGTGTCCCGTCGCGTCGTGGCGCCCGTCGGCGGGGCGGTGCGCGGCGGCGGTACGGGGGAGGCCGCGGCGTTTTCGGGGCTCCGGCCGTACGCGGTGGGGGCGGCGCCCGCGCCGGCCGTCGCGTACGCGCCGTCGGTCCCCGGGGCGATGCGCAGCTGTCCCTCGCCGTCGGGCGTGGTCTGCAGGGCGGGGTCCGGGGTGCTGGGGGCGGGCTGCAGGCGGAGGGCGGATTCGCCGATGCGCAGCAGGGCGCCGGGGCGCAGCGGCGCGGGGTGTTCGCCGAGGTCGGTGCCGTCGATGACGGTGCCGTTGGTGGAGCGCAGGTCGGCGACGTGTACGGAGCCGTCGGGCTCGACCGTGACGGCGCAGTGCAGCCGGGAGACGTCCGGGTCGTCGAGGGGGACGTCGGCGTCGGCGGAGCGGCCGATGCGGATCTGGCCGCCGTGGAGGAGGTGGACGCCGCCGGCGTCGGGGCCGGAGATGACGCGGAGCCGTGCGGTGCCGTGCGGCAGGCCGTGGGCGGGGGCGGGGCCGGGGCCCTGGAGGGAGAGCACCGCGCCGTCGATCAGCGGGGGCTCGCCGATGGCGGCGCGCTGCGGGTCGAGCCGCTCGGTGCCGGCGTAGAGCACGACGGGGCCGCTGCCGGCACCCGCGCCGCCGACGTCGGCGCCGGAGCCCGCCACGGAGGCCGCAAGCGAGCCGGCCACGGCCGCCAGGGCGGTGCCGGCGGGGGCCGTCACGAGCACGTCGCAGGCCCGGGTGGTGGGGCCGCTGCGCGGCCCGAGGACGGTCAGCCGGATCTGCATCGCCGTCAACGGTCCCTTCTGCCGGGGATCCGGCAGGGGGGCCGCTCGCTCCCCCGCCAGCCCGAGCACGTCGGCACGTACAAGTCCCAAGTGCACGTCGCGACAAAGACCGTGCGCCCCCACCGCATCGTGCTGGGTGCATCCTCGCACCTGCCACTGACAACACGCCCGCCGACCGTCAATCAGTGATCTTGATTGGTCTTCTAAGGGCGAAAAAGTGCCTGGTTGTGCGCGGTGCCCGGGCGGATTCGGACTGCCGTGATCAGCTCGGAACCGTCCCCGACCGGGTGGTACCGGCGCCGGCGGCGCCGGGCAACCATCTGTCCGAAACGCACGTCTTCCCCACAAGCCCCGCCCGGTCGGCCGGACCGAGAAGCTTGTGCGACGGCACTACAGTGGATCGGACGGCTCGGACCCAGCGGGCCAGGCAAGTGATCCATCACGACCAGGGAGCGCATGACGTGCGGCCGGTAGGCAGCAAGTACCTGCTCGAGGAGCCGCTGGGACGCGGCGCCACGGGCACCGTCTGGCGTGCCCGCCAGCGGGAGACGGCGGGCGCCGAGGCCGCCGTGGCAGGAGAGCCCGGTGAGACGGTCGCGATCAAGGTCCTCAAGGAGGAGCTGGCGCACGACGCGGACGTGGTGATGCGCTTCCTGCGGGAGCGCTCCGTCCTGCTGCGGCTGACCCACCCGAACATCGTCCGCACCCGCGACCTGGTGGTCGAGGGGGATCTGCTGGCGCTGGTCATGGACCTGGTCGACGGTCCCGACCTGCACCGCTACCTGCGCGACAACGGCCCCTTCAGCCCGGTGGCCGCCGCCCTGCTGACCGCCCAGATCGCCGACGCGCTGGCCGCCAGCCACGCCGACGGTGTGGTGCACCGCGACCTCAAGCCCGCCAACGTCCTGCTCGCCGGGTCCGACGGCGGCGAGATGCATCCGATGCTGACGGACTTCGGCATCGCTCGGCTCGCCGACTCCCCGGGGCTGACCCGCACCCACGAATTCGTCGGGACGCCCGCCTATGTGGCGCCGGAGTCCGCCGAGGGCCGCCCGCAGACCTCCGCGGTGGACATCTACGGTGCCGGCATCCTGCTGTACGAGCTGGTCACCGGCCGTCCGCCGTTCGCCGGCTCGACGGCCCTGGAGGTGCTGCACCGGCACCTGAGCGAGGAGCCGCGCCGCCCCAGCACGCTCCCCGAGCCGCTGTGGACGGTGATAGAGCGCTGTCTGCGCAAGCGTCCCGAGGAGCGGCCCAGCGCCGAGAACCTCGCGCGTGCGCTGCGCACCGTGGCCTCCGGGGTCGGGGTGCATGCCACTCCCGCGCAGGCCGAGGCGGCGCTGGGCGTCGCCGCGCTGCTCGCCCCGGACCCGGCGCCGGCGACCGTCCCCGGTACCGGCGCGGACGGCGGCCCGGCCGCCGGAGGCGACGCCGACCCCACCCAGGTGCTCCCCTCGGGGGCCGGTGCCGGCGCGTACGACCCGGCGGCGGCGACCAGCGTGCTGCCGTCCACGGGAGGCCCCGGCGGACGGGACGCCGACCCGACCCGCGCGATGCCGCCGATGCCGATGGGCGCGCCGTCCGCGGGCCCGCAGGAGCCCGACGGCCCCCACCCGTGGGAGTCCCAGATGCGGGCCGCCCGGGACCGCAACGAGCAGACCCAGGTGCAGTACCTGGACCCCGGCCAGGACCCGCTGCGCCGCCGTCCGCAGCGCCGCCCGGCCGCCCCGCAGCAGCCCCAGCAGCCGCCGCAGTACCGGCAGCAGCCGCCGGCTCCGGTGCCGTACGCGCAGCAGCAGCCGCAGGCCCCCCAGCGGGCCCCGCAGCGCCGTCAGGAGCCGCCGCCGCAGCGTTACGAGCCGCAGCGGCCGCCCGCGCCGGAGCCCCGGCCGCGGCGCGAGCCGCGTCAGCGCAGCGCCAACCCGATGAAGATCCCGGGCCTGGGCTGCCTCAAGGGCTGCCTGTTCACGCTGATACTGATGTTCGTGGCGGCCTGGCTGATCTGGGAGCTCACCCCGCTCCAGGAGTGGATCGGTACGACCCGGGGCTTCTTCGCCCAGATCGGTCACTGGTACCGCGAGGTGGAGCAGTTCGTGAACAAGCTCGGCGCCTGACACCGGCCGCCCGTGGTCCCCGTGCTCCGCACGGCGGGCCTGCGGGCGGCTTCGTGGATTTGTCGACTTCTCCGGGTGTTCTGGCGGGCAATTTCGCTCACAGAAGTGAACGTTGCCCCCGTCCGGGGCACTGAACCCCGTGGCATCCGCGTAGCTTTGACGCCAACCTCAGCCCCCGCAGGACGCTCGGGGGCCCGACACGTCGGAGCAGTCTTGGCACGGAAGATCGGCAGCCGGTACACCGCCCACCAGATCCTGGGGCGCGGAAGTGCCGGCACGGTATGGCTGGGCGAGGGTCCCGAAGGGGCCGTGGCCATCAAGCTGTTGCGTGAGGATCTCGCCTCCGACCAGGAGCTCGTCGGCCGCTTCGTGCAGGAGCGGGCGGCGCTGCTGGGCCTGGAGCACCCGCATGTCGTCGGCGTCCGCGACCTGGTCGTCGACGGCAACGACCTGGCGCTGGTCATGAACCTCGTACGGGGCACGGACCTGCGCACCCGTCTGGAGCGCGAGCGCCGGCTGGCCCCGGAGGCCGCCGTCGCCATCGCCGCCGACGTCGCCGACGCGCTGGCCGCCGCGCACGCCGCCCGCATCGTGCACCGCGACGTCAAGCCCGAGAACATCCTGCTGGACATGCAGGGCCCGCTCGGCCCCGGTGGCGCGCACCCCGCCCTGCTGACCGACTTCGGCATCGCCCGGCTCGTCGACTCGCCGCGCCGGCCCCTCCCGCTGGGGGCACCTCCCGGCGCCGGCCGGGGGACGTCGGCCGGGGGGAGCTCCGTCCCGCTCCGCTCGTCCAAGGTCATCGGCACCCCCGACTACCTCGCCCCGGAGATCATCGAGGGCCTGCCGCCGCGCGCCTCCGTGGACGTCTATGCGCTGGCGACCGTCCTGTACGAGCTGCTCGCCGGCTTCACGCCCTTCGGGGGAGGCCACCCCGGGGCGGTGCTGCGCCGCCATGTCACCGAGAGTGTGGCGCCGCTGCCGGGCATCCCCGACGAGCTGTGGCAGCTGCTGCTGCAGTGCCTGGCGAAGGCGCCCGCTTCGCGGCTGCGGGCCCCGGAGCTCGCCGCCCGGCTGCGTGAGCTGCTGCCGGGCCTGGCCGGGATCCCGCCGCTGGACATCGACGAGCCGGACGGCGAGGAGCCGGAGGACGAGCAGGAGGGCGCGGGCGGCGGCGCCCGCGAGGAATCGTTCTACCCCTCGGCGGCGGGCGAGGCCGCCCCGCCGCGCGGCGCGGTCCCGCTGGTCCAGGGCTCGGCCCCGGACTCCAACCGGGAGACGCACACCAGCATGCGGGTGCCGGGCCCGGACGAGCTGGCGGGCGGCGCGCACGGCACCGCCCGCGCCCCCCGGGCCGCCGGTGAGCGCCGGGCGGGCTCGGCCCGGCACCGTGCCTCGCCGGAGGCGGTGCGCCGGCGCCGGATCAAGCTCGGCGCGGCCGCCGCGGCGGTGGTCGTGGCGGCGGGTCTGGGGGGCTGGCTGGCCTCGGGGGACGACGACGCGGGCGACGCCACCCCGGGCGTGTACCAGCCCGGACCGGACGCTCCGTGACGGTGCGGTGACCCGGGGTGGGCCGTGTCCCTGCGGCCGCAACACGCCCTGTGCGGGCCCGGTCCGCCGGGGCGGGTCAGGTTGTCGGTGGTAGCCGTTAGGCTGGGTGCGTGGCAGTCGTCGATGTATCCGAAGAGCTGAAGTCCCTCTCCTCGACCATGGGGTCGATCGAGGCCGTCCTGGACCTCGACAAGATGAGGGCCGACATCGCCGTGCTTGAGGAGCAAGCGGCGGCGCCGTCCCTGTGGGACGACCCGGAGAGCGCCCAGAAGGTCACCAGCCAGCTGTCCTACCTCCAGGGCCAGCTGCGCCGTGCCGAGGAGCTGCGCGGCCGGGTCGACGACCTCGAGGTGCTCTTCGAGCTCGCCGACGCCGAGGGCGACGAGGAGACCCGCGCCGAGGCCGAGGCCGAGCTGGCGGAGGTCCGCAAGGCCGTCGAGGAGCTGGAGGTGCGCACCCTCCTGTCCGGCGAGTACGACTCCCGCGAGGCGGTCGTCAACATCCGCGCCGAGGCCGGTGGCGTGGACGCCGCCGACTTCGCCGAGAAGCTGCAGCGCATGTATCTGCGCTGGGCCGAGCGGCACGGCTACAAGACCGAGCTCTACGAGACCTCGTACGCGGAAGAGGCCGGCATCAAGTCGACCACCTTCGCCGTCAACGTCCCGTACGCCTACGGCACGCTCTCCGTCGAGCAGGGCACGCACCGCCTGGTGCGCATCTCGCCGTTCGACAACCAGGGCCGCCGCCAGACGTCGTTCGCCGGTGTCGAGGTGCTGCCCGTCGTCGAGCAGACCGACCACATCGAGATCGACGAGTCGGATCTGCGGGTGGATGTGTACCGCTCCTCGGGCCCCGGCGGCCAGGGCGTCAACACCACCGACTCCGCGGTCCGGCTGACGCACCTGCCCACCGGCATCGTCGTCTCCTGCCAGAACGAGCGCTCGCAGATCCAGAACAAGGCGACCGCGATGAACGTCCTGCAGGCCAAGCTCCTGGAGCGCCGCCGCCAGGAGGAGCAGGCCAAGATGGACGCCCTCAAGGGCGACGGCGGAAACTCCTGGGGCAACCAGATGCGTTCGTACGTCCTGCACCCGTACCAGATGGTCAAGGACCTGCGCACGGAGTTCGAGGTCGGCAACCCGCAGGCCGTGCTCGACGGCGACATCGACGGCTTCCTGGAGGCCGGAATCCGCTGGCGCAAGCAGCAGGAGAAGTAGGAACAGCGGCGAAAGACGCGCGGAACAACTGTCTCCCCTGGGGAGGCAGTTGTTTTTTGCTGTGGCGGTTTGGTCACAGTCGTATGTCCATGTACCACCCAACTCCCAGCAATTCGGGCATCGAGCCTTTATTCGACCTTGACGATGGTGGCTGGACTGGGAAGGCTGAGCGCGGCATGCGTATGTTCTGGGGCGCGTGTGAACGGGGAGATGAGTGGCCAGTCGGCAGTTCGTGGCCGGAACTCGCGTACCCCCATCGGCTCGCCGCCCCGTACAGCGGTGCTCCATTGACGAGTTCAGCTACTGGGGGTAGCAGTACATGACGAAGAAGACGCGGCTGCGCGTAGCGCGCATTGCGGCCGGTGCGGTGATCGCGGCGGGTGCGTCGCTCACCGCGGCCGGCGCCGCTTCCGCGGCCAGCCCGGGTGACACCGGCGGCAGCGACGGCGGGATCATCGGCGGCATCATCGGCGGGATCATCGGCGGCGGCGACTCCGGTGGTGACACCGGCGGCGACAGCGGCGGTTCCGACGACGGCGGCACGACCGACGGCGGTTCGACCGACGGCGGCACGACCGGCGAGATCGGTGGTTCGGACGACGGTGGCACGACCATCGGCGGTTCGGACGACGGCGGCACGACGATCGGTGGCTCGGACGACGGCGGCACGACCGACGGCGGTTCGACCGACGGCGGTTCCGTTGACGGCGGCACAACCGACGGCGGTTCCACGGACGGCGGTTCGACCGACGGCGGCAACAACTCCGGCGGCAACTCCGGTGGTAACTCCGGCGGCAACTCGGGCGGCAACTCCGGCGGCAACTCCGGTGGTAACTCGGGCGGCAACTCCGGCGGCAGCGTGAGCGCCGGTGGCAGCGACGGTTCCGGCGGCAGCGACAGCTCCGGTGGCAACACCAGCGGCGACTCCACCGGCACCGGCACCGACAACGAGGGCTCCAAGCCGATCGAGCAGCCCGGCAAGGGCAACGAGCAGATCGGTGACACGCCCGGCCAGGCCAAGCAGCAGGCCAAGGGCGGAGAGCTGGCGGAGACCGGTTCCTCCGGCACCACCTTCCTGCTCATCGGCGCGGCCACGATGATCGCGGGCGGTGTGGGCTTCCGTATGCTGCCCCGTCTGATCAACAAGAACGGCGGCGCTGCAGCGGCCTGACGCTGACGCGGCACCACAAGGGGCCCGGGACGCAGCTGCGTCCCGGGCCCCTCGGCGTCCGTGTGGCCCCGCGTCGTGGTGACAGGGTGGAGCCGTTGTCGGTTGCGGTGAGTGCACTACCGGTCACCGGCGCCGGTACGCGCGTCAGGCGGCCTGGTGGAGCAGCACCCCGACCGCGAGCAGCACGACCATCAAAGCCACCAGCATCGCGGGGCTGAGCTGGGCGAATATGCCGCCTGCTTGCTGCTGGAGCCGTTCCCTGCTCGCCCGGCACACAGGGCAGCGGCCCTCGCTCACAGGGGCCGCGCAGTTGGCGCACACCAGTCGGTCGTACGTCATGCGACCTCCTTCTCCACTGCACCAACGCACCGGCAGGCGCATTGGTTCCCTCTTCCACTGTGCCAGCTCCCGGACGGAACGGCGCGCCCCGCGGAATTGTGCGCCTTTTGTCCCGTAGGTGCCGTGAATAAACGCACCAACCCCTGACGGCGACTGCACCGCCCCTTGAGGTTCGCGTATGGTCACGCACACCGACGGGAGCCGCAACTCGGCAACCCGTGCCCCTATCCAGGTCGACCGTGGTGCATCTGTGATCCGATTCGACAACGTCTCCAAGACCTACCCGAAGCAGAACCGTCCCGCGCTCAGGGACGTCTCGCTCGAGATCGAGCGCGGCGAGTTCGTCTTCCTGGTGGGCTCCTCGGGCTCCGGTAAGTCCACCTTCCTGCGGCTGCTGCTGCGCGAGGAACGGGCCAGCCATGGCCATGTGCACGTGCTCGGCAAGGACCTCGGCAAGCTCTCCAACTGGAAGGTCCCGCAGATGCGGCGCCAGGTGGGGACGGTCTTCCAGGACTTCCGGCTGCTCCCCAACAAGACCGTCGGGGAGAACGTCGCCTTCGCGCTGGAGGTCATCGGCAAGCCGCGCGGCCAGATCCGCAAGACGGTCCCCGAGGTCCTCGAACTCGTCGGCCTCGGAGGCAAGCAGGACCGCATGCCCGGCGAGCTGTCCGGTGGTGAGCAGCAGCGCGTCGCCATCGCACGGGCCTTCGTCAACCGCCCGATGCTGCTCATCGCGGACGAGCCGACCGGCAACCTCGACCCGCAGACCTCGGTCGGCATCATGAAGCTGCTGGACCGGATCAACCGGACCGGCACCACGGTGGTCATGGCCACCCACGACCAGCAGATCGTCGACCAGATGCGCAAGCGGGTCATGGAACTCGAAAAGGGCCGTCTCGTCCGCGACCAGTCGCGCGGCGTGTACGGCTACCAGCACTAAGCGTGTACGGCCCCCAGCACTGAAAGGACGCCATGCGCGCCCAGTTCGTCCTGTCGGAGATCGGCGTCGGTCTCCGCCGAAACCTCACGATGACCTTCGCCGTCATCGTCTCCGTAGCCCTCTCGCTGGGCCTGTTCGGCGCCTCGCTGCTGATGCGCGACCAGGTCAGCACCATGAAGGGCTACTGGTACGACAAGGTCAACGTCTCCATCTTCTTCTGCAACAAGAACGACGCCGAGACCGGTGCCAACTGCGCCAAGGGTGCGGCCACCCAGCAGCAGAAGGACGACATCAAGGCGGAGCTAGACCGGCTGCCGATCGTGCAGGACGTGCAGCACGAGACCAGCGACCAGGCCTACAAGCACTACAAGGAGCAGTTCGGCGACACGCCCGTCGCCGGTCTGGTGACGCCCGACCAGCTGCCGGAGTCCTACCGCGTCAAGCTCAAGGACCCGACGAAGTTCAAGGTCATCAAGTCGGCGTTCTCCGAGCGGCCCGGTGTCCAGGAGGTGCAGGACCAACGGGACACCGTCGAGCCGCTGTTCAACCTCCTCAACGGCATGAACTGGGCAGCGATCGGGATCATGGTGCTGATGCTGATCGTCGCGCTGCTGCTGATCGTCAACACCGTGCGGGTGTCGGCGTTCAGCCGGCGGCGGGAGACCGGGATCATGCGGCTGGTGGGAGCGTCCAGCTTCTACATCCAGATGCCGTTCATCCTGGAGGCCGCCATCGCGGGGCTGCTCGGCGCGGCCCTCGCCTGTGTGCTGATCGTCGGCGGCAAGTACATCCTCGTCAACAACTGGCTGGCGGAGAAGATCCAGGTGATCAACTTCATCGGTTGGGACTCGGTGGTGGCGGTCCTCCCGCTGGTGCTGCTGATCGGGCTGCTGATGCCCGCGCTCGCCGCGTTCTTCGCGCTGCGCAAGTACCTCAAGGTGTGAGCTTTGCCAAGGGCGCCGTACGGTCAACTCGCCGTGCGGCGCCCCTTTGTCCCCTAGACTCACCGGCATGTCGGGCCCGTGTTCGTACGACCGGCCCCGCCGCATTCGCCGCGGGGCGGCCCTGACGTTGTTCCTCGCCGGTGTCCTCGCCACGGGCGCGGCGACCGGCACCTGGGGCGACCGGGCGGAGGGCGCCGCGGGCGGCCGGGCCCCCGACCATGCGGCCTTCGGGGCGCACGCCCCCGAATCGGCCACCGCCGACCGGGCGGCCGTCGAGCGGGCCGCCAGCGAGGCCGTCGAGGACGGCAAGTCCGGTTCGCAGGCCGCCGCCGAGGTCGTCAGCCGCAGCGGGGACCGCTGGTCGGCGATCTACACACCGGGCGAGTTCGAGGACTTCCAGGAGCAGTTGGACGGCTCGTACGTCGGTGTCGGTCTGTGGGTGCGGCAGTCGGCCGATGGCCGGACCGAGGTGTCCCGGGTCCAGTCCGGCGGCCCCGCCGCGCGGGCCGGTATCGCCGTGGGGGACCGGCTGCGCGCCATCGACGGCCGGGCCACCCGCGGCCGGCCGGTCACCGAGACCGTCGCCCGGCTGCGCGGCGCCGCCCCGCCCGGCTCCGCCGGGTCCGCCGCCGGGGCGGGCACGCCCGTACGCCTGGACCTGGAGCGCGGCGACCGCCGCTGGAGCGCGACCCTGCACCGCACCCGGGTGCGGACCCGGAACGTCGTCACCGACCGGCCGGCCGGGGCGCACGGCCCGACCCGCGTCAAGATCGCCGCGTTCGCCAAGGGCACCGGCGCGGCGGTCCGCCGCGCGGTCCACGACGCCTCCCCGCGGGGCGGACTCCTGCTGGATCTGCGCGGCAACACCGGCGGGCTGGTCACCGAGTCCGTCGCCACCGCCGGCGCCTTCCTGGACGGCGGCCTGGTCGCCACGTACGACGTACGGGGCAGCCAGCGCGCCCTGTACGCCGAGCGCGGCGGCAACACCCGCCTCCCGCTGGTGGTGCTGGTCGACGGCGGGACGATGAGCGCCGCCGAGCTGCTGGCCGGCGCACTCCAGGACCGGGGCCGGGCGATCGTGGTGGGTTCGCCGACCTTCGGCAAGGGCTCGGTGCAGATGCCCAGCCGGCTGGCGGACGGCTCGGTCGCCGAGCTGACCGTGGGCCACTACCGCACCCCGTCCGGCCGGGCCGTCGACGGGGCGGGTATCACCCCCGACCTGGTGGTCGAGGACCATGCCGAGAAACGGGCCCGCACAGTATTGAGTGGCCTCGGGACCGGTGCTTAGTGCGAAAATGGCGGCACTATGAGCAAGCAGACTAAGGACAAGGCCCCCGGGCGCAAGCTCGTGGCGCAGCACAAGAAGGCGCGGCACGACTACCACATTCTGGACACCTATGAGTGTGGCCTGGTGCTGACCGGCACCGAGGTGAAGTCGCTGCGTCAGGGCCGGGCGTCGCTGGTGGACGGATTCATCCAGATCGACCGCAATGAGGCCTGGCTGCACAACGTGCACATCCCCGAATACGCCCAGGGCACCTGGACGAACCACGCGGCCCGGCGCAAGCGGAAGCTGCTGATGCACCGCGCCGAGATCGACAAGCTGGAGTCCAAGAGCCAGGAGTCGGGGCACACGATCGTGCCGCTGGCCCTCTACTTCAAGGACGGCCGGGCAAAGGTGGAGATCGCGCTGGCCAAGGGCAAGAAGGAGTACGACAAGCGGCAGACGCTCCGTGAGCAGCAGGACCGCCGCGAGGCGGAGCGGGCGGTGTCGGCGGCCCGCCGGCGGCAGCGGGCCTGACCTGCGGGAGGGACGCGGGGAATACGCTGGCACCCGGCGGCGTTGTTCCCGTACGATGCAGGTGCATCCCGCGGGACGGGGTGTGCGGATTGATGCGGTTTGTCAATTAAATACAGAACATGGGGATGATCGGTTTCGACAGCGGATGTCGAAGCAGGGGAAGCGTGTCGAGGAAGCGGCAATGATCTCGTAAACCATATGTCGCAACCAATAATCGCCAACACCAAGCGCGATTCCTTCGCCCTCGCTGCCTAAGTAGCGACTTGCGAAGTGTCAGCCCGGGGCTGTTCCCGACCCGGATCCTGGCATCAGCTAGGGAACTAAACTTCTAGACCCGGTCACGGGGTGTAGAAGGAAATCAAACAGTGACTGAGCCCGTCGGAGACTTGTCCGCGTGATCTCCGGGGCCGAGAAAATCGCAGCGGACTGCACACGGAGAAGCCCTGGTTCCGCACCGTTGGACGCGGGTTCGATTCCCGCCATCTCCACAAGACTCATCCCATGTGAGGCTCAGGCCCCGCTCGTCCGACAGGACGGCGGGGCCTGAGTCGTTTGCGCTCCCGGCCCGGGCTCCCCGCGAGGGGTTTGACGGATCCTTGACACAGGGTGTGTCATGGCGCGGTAAAGCGATGGCAACGGGGGAGTAATGGGCCAGGGCACCAACGTCGAGAGCGACGCGCTGCGCCGCTACGCCAACGCCGCGGAGAGCGCGGCTGACAAGATCGCCCAGATCCGCAAGCGGACGTCCGGTCTGGATCTGTCGGACGGCGTGTTCGGGCAGCTGCCCGAGGCGAACAACCTGCGGGCCGACTACATCGAGCAGAAGGACCAGTCGGGTACCGACCTCGAAGGCGCCGCGGAGATGCTGCGGACCATCGCCGAAGCGGTCCGTGGCTCCGCGGAGAACTACGACTCCAACGAAGAGGAGACCGCGCGCGGCTTCGGTGGTGGCGCCTGATGGGGGCGGGGCAGGCCGCGTCGAGCGCTCTCGACCGGATCAACTACACCCTGGACTGGAGCAATCCGCTCGCGGCCACCCTCGACGAGATCATCAAGGGCATCCTCAAGGAGTGCGGCGCCGACGACTGGTTCGACTGGGTCACCGGCGACAGCGAGCAGCTGGAGCAGACCGCCCGGGAGTGGCGGGACGCGGCGCGGGACCTGCGCGGTGTCGTCGAGGACCTCCTGGCGGAGCGCAGGGCCGTCCAGCAGTCGTGGCAGGGCGACGCCGCCGAGGGGTTCGGCAAGACCATGACGGACTTCGAGCAGGCGCTGCTCGGTGAGGCCGACGACATGGACACGATCGCCGAGCTGCTGGAAATGGCGGCCGCGGCCTGCGCCATCGCCGAGCAGGCGATGACCGAACTCCTCGTGGAGATCGTGGAAGCGCTGATGGTCACCGCCGCGACGACGGCGATCCTCGCCGTGCTGACGGCCGGCGCCGCGGCGGCGATCGGTCCGCTGGCGGGCGCGGCGAATGTCGCCTACCGGGCGGCGAAGGCCACCAGGATCGCGGCCAAGCTGGCCGACAAGCTCGCCGACATCGCCAAGCAGACGCGGGCCCTGGCGAAGCTCTCCCGGCTCCGGCGGTATCTGCGCGGCCTGGACCGCGCGAAGATCAAGGAGTGGAAGGGCGCCAAGTGGAAGATCGCCGGAAGCCTGCGGCGCGGTGAGATGCCCGACGCGGCCGATGTCGCCCAGTACCTCGCCTGGAAGCAGGGCAAGAAGCTGGCCAAGGGCGTCCTGGGCGTCGATCCCGGCGGTGCGGTGACGGGCGCCGCGCAGGAGGGCGCCCCGGCGCTCGCGGAAGAGGCGTACGAATACGGCCGGCGCCCGGATCCCAAGAGCTTCGACGAGCGGATGGACCAGTCGCCGGAGCAGGCCAAGCGGTCGGTGCGGGAGGCCTTCGGGTGAGGTTCGCCGACGAGCTGTGGTCGGGGCTCAAGTCCGGGCTCAAGTCCGCGCTGGTGCCCACGGACCGGTATGCGCTGGCCCGCGCGGTCACGGAGCGGGCCGCGGCCGTGCTGCCGCCCGGGGAGCGGATCGTCGCCGGCCATCCGATCGAGGCGGGCGAGCAGCTCCCGGAGCCGCCCCGGCACTTCCGGCAGGAGGCGTTCTCGGCGCAGCGCACCACCGGTGACCGGCTCGCTGACGGGATGAGCCGGGCCGAGTGGGGGCTGCACCGCCTCAACCCCGTCAATGCGGTGGTGGACCGCTGGGACGACCGCCATGACACTCCGCAGATGGCCGGGGGGTGGGAGAGCCTCGGTGGGCAGCTGGCGGCCGTGCTGCGGCCCCGCTGTTCGTTCCGCTATCTGTCGGTGCTGCTGGTGACCGAACGGCATCTGCATGTGGTGCGGGTGCGGCTGGCGTCCAACAGGCGCGAGCCGAAGGCCGGTGCCGATGCGGTGGAGTACGCATGGCGGGTGGAGCGGCGGCAGACCGACTGGCTGCGCAACCGTACCGATGTGCGGCACGGTACGCACGAGGTCGGCTTCGTGGACGGTTCCTGGGTGACGTTCGCCTTCACGGTCGGCGGGTACGGCCCGGTCGTGGAGACCTTCCCGCGGCGGTTGCGGTACACGGACCCGGTCAGCTGACGGGCGTCGGCGGGCGGCTGGGGCGCCGTCGGGCCGTGAGCTGGGTGACGGTCAGTGCGAGGGCGGCCGCCGCCGCGGGCACCGCGTACGCCGCGCCCGTCCCGGCCAGGTGGTCCACGGCGAAGCCGCCCGCCGCCGCGCCGGCCGCGATGCCGCCGAGCAGGGCCGTCACGGCGAGCGTCATCCCCTCGTTCAGCTGAGCCGCCGGGGTGCGGGACTGGACCAGCCCCATGCCGGTGACCATGGTCGGTGCGGTGGCCATACCGGCCGCCAGGAGGGCGGCGGCCAGCACTGCCGGGCTTCCGGTCGTGGCGGCGAGCAACGGCAGCAGCATCAGGGCGGCCATGGCGCCGACACAGACGCGCAGGCGGTTTCCGCCGCTGTCCGCCGGGCGCAGCAGGCCGTAGAGCAGCCCGGCGACGCAGGACCCGGCGGCCTGGAGGGCCAGCAGGGCCCCGGCGGCGGAGCGGATGCCGTGGTCGTCGGCGTAGGCGAGGGTGACGACCTCCAGGGAGCCGAAGATCGCGCCGGTGCACAGGAAGGTGAGCAGCAGGGGCGGCAGGCCGGGCAGCCGCAGCGGGGAGACCGCCCGGGTGCCGGATGCCGGCCGCGGGGCGACCGGCGGCTCGGTGCGGCGCTGGGCCGCGAAGAGCAGTACCCCGCTCAGCAGCAGTGCCGCCGCCACCGCCGTGCCGGCCTCGGGGAAGAGCGTGGTGCACAGCAGGGTGGCGAGCACCGGCCCGAGCATGAAGCACAGCTCGTCCGCGGCCTGTTCGAAGGAGTTGGCGAGGTGCCGGGCGGCCGGGTCGTCGCGGAAGAGGTGCGCCCAGCGGGCGCGGGACATCCCGCCGGTGTTGGGGGTGGTGGCGGTGGCGGTGTACGAGGCGAAGAGGGTCCAGTCGGGCGCGCCGTGGCGTACGCACAGGAGCAGCGAGAGCGAGCCGAGGACGGCCATCACGGTGGCCGGGACCGCGATCCGGGCCTGGCCGTAGCGGTCGACGAGCCGTGCGGTCCACGGTCCGACCAGCGCCGTCGCCGCCAGTCCGGTCGCGGTGACCGCGCCGGCCAGGGCGTAGGAGCCGCGCGCGCCGGCGATCATCAGGACCGCGCTGACGCTGAGCATCCCCATCGGCAGACGGGCCGTCAGGTTGGCGGCGGTGAAGGCGCGGGTGCCCGGGACGGCGAAGATCCGGCGGTAGGGGGCGACGGGGGACCGGAACCGCACGCGGCGCGGGGCGGGGCGCGGGGCGGAGCGTACGGGCGGGGCCGTGACGGGGCGGGCGGCGAGGAAGAGGATCATGCCTCTACGGTCGCGGCAGCCCCCGCCGCCGGTCCAACACCTGATCGGCACCCATTGACGCGGCTGTGTTGTCAATCCTCGGTGCGGGGTGCCGGAGCGCGGCGGGCGGGGCACTGCCAGGATGGCCGGATGCCGTTCGCCATCGATCCGCGTCTGCTCCGGGCGTTCGTCGCCGTCGCCGAGGAGCTGCACTTCACCCGCGCCGCGGCGCGGCTCTACCTCGCCCAGCAGGCGCTGAGCCGCGATATCCGGCGGCTGGAGCGGGAGTTGGACGCGGCCCTGTTCGTGCGGACCACTCGCCAGGTGGCGCTGACGGCCGACGGCGAGCGGCTGCTGCCGTACGCGCGGCGGGTGCTGGCGGCGCACGAGGAGCTGGCCGCGGCGTTCCGGCCGGCGCCCGAGCGGCCGCTGCTGGTCGATGTCGGGGTTCCGGTCGGCACCGCGCACCGCGTACTGGAGGAGGCCAGATGCCGGGTCCCGGACAGCTGTGAGCTGGTCGCCCGCTTCCACAGCGGGCTGACGGGCGCGGCGGCCGAACTGGCGGCCGGGCGGCTCGATGTCTCCTTCGGGCGGTACGCGGGCCTGCCGCCGGCCGTCCGGGCCGGTCTCGACCATCAGCCGGTGCGGCTGGAGCCGATGGCGGTGCTGCTGCGCGCGGAGCATCCGCTGGCCGCGCGGCCCGCGGTCCCCCTCGCCGAGCTGGCCGGCGAGACGCTCTACGCGGCCGCCGGGAATCCGCAGACGGCGGAGTGGACGGAGCTGGCGGCGCGGCTCTTCGCGGGCCGGGGTATCGCGATGGCCGAGCCGTTCCCGGAGATCGAGGGGTCGCAGGAGTTCGTACGGGTGGTGCGCAAGCGGGGGTGGTCGGTGCTGGCGAGTGTGGAGTTCATCGACGTGCCGGGGATGGTGCTGCGGCCGCTCGTCGGGCCCGTGCCGCTGTCGCCGGTGTCGATGGTGTGGCGGCGGGGGCTGCGGCACCCCGGGCTGGGCGCGCTGCGGGCGGCGGCCCGGGAACTCGCCCGGCAGGGCGGGTGGTTGACCGTCCCTGAGGGCGGCTGGCTGCCGCCGGAGGACGCCCGGGTGATGGGGGCGGCCGGAGCCGTCAGCCCGGGGGCAGGGGGTGCCGGGGCCGCGCCGGGACGCTGAGGACGAGGTGGTAGAGGGCGGTGTCGGCGGGTTCGCCGACCGGCCGGCCGTCGACGGCGACCCAGGCGTGGGCGCGGAAGGGCTCGGTGCGCACGCCGGTGCACCACTGGGGCCAGTGGCCGCGGGCGCGGCACAGCAGGACGGTGGCCAGGGAGCGGGGCAGGCAGCCGTTGCCGGCGCAGTGCAGGCTGACCGTGACCACGGCCCGGCGGGCCCGTAGCGCCTCGGCCGCGGTGGCGGGCCGGGCGCCGCGCCGGATGTGCTCCAGGAGGCGGCACAGCCGGTGCGGCGGCAGACGGGACAGGGCGCGGGCGGCGGCCACCGCGCAGTGCGCGGCGCAGCGTTCGCGGAGGGTGAGCCGGGCGCGGGCGCCGAGCCGCACGGGGATGCTCATGTGGTCACCAGCCGGGCCGTGACCAGGGACTTCAGCAGCGCCTCGGCGTCGGCCTCGGCGCGGTCGGCGGCGTCGGGGTGGCGGGCGCGCAGCTGGTCGGCGGCGGTGCGGCAGGTGCCGCCGGTCAGGAGGTGGTCGAGGACCAGGGTGCCGGTGTGGTTCATCTGCCAGTAGCGGCCGGTGCGGGTGTCGAGCAGCACCGTGCCGCCGGCCGTGGGGGTGCTGGAGACGTACGGGGCGAGGGCGAAGGTCATCCGGATCCTTTCGCGGTGAGGGGGACGGCAGGTGCGGGGGTGTGGCCGGGGGTGACGGCGCGCAGCCAGTACTCGGTGGCGAGGGTGGGGTCCAGGGCGCGCAGTGCGTGGGTGTGCGGCTGGAGCGAGGTCAGGTGGTGGCGCAGGACGGCGGGCCGGATCAGGCCGCGCCCGGCCAGCAGGGAGTCGTCGCACAGGGCGGACAGCGGACGGCGGTGGGTGCGCAGACCGGCGTAGACCTCGGCGCTGTGCTCGCCCTTGGTGCCGCGGCCGAGCAGGGCGCCGGGGACGATGCCGCGCAGCGCGCGGGTCAGCAGGGGTTTGTGGACGCCGGCCCGGGTGCGCTCGGCGAGCTGCAGGGTGAGTGCCGCCTCGATGACGGCCGTGTCCAGGAACGGCGCTTCGTAGCGGATGCCGTATGCGTCGGTCAGGCCGCCGATGCCGCGGATGATCTCCCCGGCGCGGAGGGCGGCGCGGACGGTCTCGTGCTGGGAGCGCAGCGGTGCGAACGGCTCGGGGGCCTCGGCCGCGGCCTCCCGCAGCAGCCGCCGGACGGTGGCGACGGCGTCGGGGTGTGCCCAGGGCGGCATGCCCGGCACGACCTCCCAGTCGGCGCCGGTGGTCCGTACGTCGCCGCCGGCCGTCACCCGGGGCGCGCTCCCGGCCAGCCACCGCGGGTAGGGGCGGCCGCCGAAGAGCGTGCGCAGGGTGTCGCGGGCCTTCCAGTGGCACAGGTGGTGGGCGGTCCAGGCGCGCCGGGCGGCGGTGCGCAGATCGCTGCGGGCCAGGGAGTTGAGGGCCACCGGGCGGTGGCTGAACAGTTCGTCGCCGCCGACGCCGACCAGATGCAGCCGGGAGCCGCGCGCGGCGACCAGGCGCGCCTGGTGGGCGATCCGGGCCGCCTCGCGGATGACGGCGAGCGGGGCGGCCGGGTCGGCGGGGGTGGCGTGGACGGGGTCGGTGGGCGGGGTGTACCAGGTGGGGGCTTCGGTGTGCGGCAGGGAGAGGTGTTCGCCGGCGCAGGGGCAGGACCGGCGGTCCGCGGGCCGGCCGGTGGTCTGCCTGCGCCGTCGTTCCGCGGCGCTCAGCTGGGCCGCGCTGCGGGCGCTCCATGTCGTGTCGTCGTTGGCGGGGTCGCGGCACGCCCAGGACGTGGTGATCAGCCGGATGTCCTCGCGGGCGGCGAGGAAGCACAGGCCGGTGGAGTCGGTGCCGCCGGAGAGGTCGGCGCTGAGCGTGCCGCGCGCCTCGGACGTGCCGCAGATGGCGTTGCGCCGGGCGCGGTGGGCGCGGGCCGCGACCGCGTCGGTCAGGGCCTGGCGTACGGCCTGGGCCGCGTGCTCCAAAGAGGCGTCCGGCTCCGGCGCCCGCCACCAGCGGGCCACGCTGTGGCGCCCGTTGGCGTACAGGGTGAGGTGGTGGCCCGGGGGCACGGCCGCGACCGCGCGCCATAACGGGCGCAGGGCGAGGGGGAGCGGCGCGAAGGGGAACAGCAGGCGCAGCGCCAGCGATTCCTCGTCGATGAAGCCGGCGCCGGGGGCGGCGGGCGGCAGGGCGGCCAGGTCGGCGGCGCGGGTGAGCGCGGCCAGGTCCTGGGGCCGGTTGCCGGCGACGGTGACGCCGGCGATGCGGGTGTGGTGGATCTGGTGGACGGTGGCGAGGTCGCCTTGGCAGCGCAGATCGCCGTCGGCGGCGGCCAGCAGGGTGTAGCTGCCCGGGATGCGGCGGGCGCGCTGCCCGATGCCGTCGAGGTGGCCGGGTCCTGACAGCAGCCGGGTCAGCGAGTCCGGGGTCGCGGAGGCGGTGCCGAGGAGCACCGCACGGCGCGGTCCGGCCTCGGCCGTCACCACCTCGTCGGCGGACCAGTGGCCGGTGATCCAGACGCGGCCCGAGGGGTGGCGGAGGGTGCGGCGGGACGGGCTCTCGGGCAGGCAGCGGCTGAGCGCGTCGGTGGCGGGGTGGTCGGGCAGGACGAGGAAATCCACGGTGGGGGAGCGCTCCAGTCGGTGGCGGTGGCGGTGGCGGTGGCAGTGGCGGTGGCGGAGAGAGGACGGGCGGGACGGCGGGGCCGGGCGCCGGGGCGGCCGGAATCGGCCGGAATCTGCCGGTGGGCCGAGGGGCGGCCCTGCCGGAGCGGTGCACCCCGGCGGGGCCGGTCCCGTCAGCGGACCGTCAGAAGAAGAACCCGCCCAGGCCGTCGAACTGGAGCCCCGCGAACCCGAGCGTCAGCTCGCTGAAGTCCCCCACCTCGACCAGTTCGGGCGCCTCGTACTCGGCGTCGGCCGTGCCCTGGACGTCCTGTGCTTCCTGCATCGCGCACTCCCTTCTCATCGGGGCGCCACATACTTTTCGGCCACGATCCGTGCCGAGACAATTACGCAGCGCATTCGCCAGGAAATGCTGACAGTGTCCACGTCAATCTGACATTGCCTCGAACGGGTGATGCCGGGGGCGTGTGAGGCACAGCGGCGCGGCCCCGTCCCGGCGCACACGCCGGAGCATCCGCCGATCGCTCACGGACCGGCCGCGCGCCGCGTGAGCGCAAGGTTTCGCGGAGGTCACCTACCGCCACGGCACCGAAATCCGCCGTCCCTACCTTCGGGGGCAGACGACCCGACTCCCTGGGAGGCGTGATGACGGCCGAGGCCGCGGGCACCCGTAGCGACAGTCCTGACGAGAGCCGTACCGATCGCACCCGGCGGGGCGGGCGGTGGATCGAGCGCTGGGAACCGGAGGACGAGGGCTTCTGGCGGGAGACCGGGGAGCGGGTCGCCCGGCGGAACCTGGTGTTCTCCGTGCTCTCCGAGCACATCGGGTTCTCCATCTGGAGCGTGTGGTCGGTGATGGTCCTGTTCATGGGGCCGGAGTACGGCATCGATCCGGCCGGGAAGTTCTTCCTGGTGGCGATGCCGACGCTGGTGGGCGCGGTGCTGCGGGTGCCCTACACCTTCGCGGTGGCGCTGTTCGGCGGCCGCAACTGGACGGTGATCAGCGCGGCGCTGCTGCTGGTGCCCACCGCGGCGACCGCGGCGGTCATGCACCCGGGCACCTCGTACACCACGTTCATGCTGGTCGCGATGCTGGCGGGGGTCGGCGGCGGGAACTTCGCCTCGTCCATGACGAACATCAACTCCTTCTTCCCGCTGCGCAAGAAGGGGTGGGCACTGGGCCTGAACGCCGGCGGCGGCAACATCGGTGTGCCGGTGATCCAGCTGCTGGGGCTGCTGGTGATCGGAACGGCCGGGGCCGGCCGGCCGCGGATCGTGCTCGCCGTCTATGTGCCGCTGATCGTGCTCGCGGCGGTGCTCGCGGCGCGGTACATGGACAACCTCGCGCCGGTGACGAACGACACCGGAGCGGCCCGGGACGCCGCCAGGCAGCCGCACACCTGGGTGATGTCGCTGCTGTACATCGGCACGTTCGGGTCGTTCATCGGCTACAGCTTCGCCTTCGGCCTGGTGCTGCAGAACCAGTTCGCGCGCACCCCCCTGCAGGCGGCGTCGCTGACGTTCATCGGGCCGCTGCTGGGGTCGCTGATCCGGCCGGTCGGCGGGCGGCTGGCGGACCGGTTGGGCGGCGCCCGGATCACGCTGGGCAACTTCGCGGCGATGGGACTGGCCACCGGCGTGGTGATCTACGCCTCGGCGGTGCGGTCGCTGCCGGTGTTCCTCGTCGGGTTCATCGCGCTGTTCGTGCTGACGGGCCTCGGCAACGGCTCCACGTACAAGATGATCCCGGGGATCTTCCAGGGCCAGGCGCTGCGGCGCGGGCTGGCGGGCGAGGCGGCCGAGGCCTACGGGCGGCGGCTGTCGGGCGCGGCGATGGGGCTGATCGGCGCGGTGGGCGCGCTGGGCGGACTGGGCATCAACCTCGCCTTCCGGCAGTCGTTCGCGGCCACCGGCTCGGGCACGCCGGCGTTCGTCTCGTTTCTGTTCTGCTACGTGGTGTGCGGCGCGGTGACCTGGGCGGTGTATCTGCGCCCGGTGGCCCGCGCGCGGCGTACGGCGCCGGAGGGGGCCGCCGCGGCGGTCGCGGAGGGCGAGCGTCGCCCGGTCTACGCGGAGGTGTGAGGCGGCCGGGCCGGCCCGGCGGCCGTATCCAGCCCGCCGGGCCGGGCCCCGGCGCGCGGCGTCCGAGGGGGGCGCCGCGCGCCGCGCCGTAACCGCGGGGAAATACTGGAGGACCGGGCCTGTCACGTGCCGTTGGCAGCCTTGGCGCCTTGGCACTCCGTGCCGCCCGAGCCGCGGCGGCCGGGGCGCGGCACGAAGCACAACCACTCTGGGCGGAGCGGGCCATGCACGATCAGCAGCGCACACACACGGAACGGGAGCGGACCGAGCCGCAGACGGGCACGGCCGTACGGCCACTGGACGGGTTCACGGTCGGGGTGACCGCGGCCCGGCGCGCCGAGGAGCTGGGCGTGCTGCTGGAGCGGCGCGGGGCGCAGGTGCTGCACGCACCGGCGCTGCGCATCGTCCCGCTGCCGGACGACACCGAGCTGCTCGCCACGACCCGGGACCTGATCGGCAACGCGCCGGACATCGTCGTGGCGACCACCGCCATCGGCTTCCGCGGCTGGATCGAGGCCGCGGAGGGCTGGGGCCTGGGCGAGGAACTGCTGGGGCGGCTGGCCGGGGTGGAGCTGCTGGCGCGCGGACCCAAGGTGCGCGGTGCGATCCGGGCCGCCGGGCTGACCGAGAAGTGGTCACCGGCCTCCGAGTCGATGGCCGAGGTGCTGGACCGGCTGCTGGCGGAGGGCGTGGCCGGGCGCCGGGTGGCCCTGCAGCTGCACGGGGAGCCGCTGCCGGGGTTCGTCGAGGCGCTGCGGGAGGGCGGCGCGGAGGTCGTCGGCGTGCCCGTGTACCGCTGGATGCCGCCGGAGGACATCGGTCCGGTCGACCGGCTGCTGGACGCGGTGGTCTCCGGCGCCCTGGACGCGGTGACCTTCACCAGCGCACCGGCCGCCGCCTCGCTGCTGCGCCGCGCCGCCGAGCGCGGCATCGAGGAGGACGTGCTGACGGCGCTGCGGCAGGAGGTGCTGCCGGTGTGCGTGGGGCCGGTGACCGCGCTGCCGCTGCAGGCGGCCGACGTCCCCACGCTCCAGCCCGAGCGGTTCCGGCTCGGGCCGCTGGTGCAGCTGCTGTGCCGGGAACTGCCCGGCCGGGTACGGCCGCTGCCGGTGGCCGGGCGCCGGCTGGAGATCCGCGGGCGGGCCGTCGTCGTGGACGGCGACCTGCGGCCGGTGCCGCCGGCCGGGATGGCCCTGCTGCGCGCCCTGGCCCGCCGCCCCGGCTGGGTCGTACCGCGCGCCGAGCTGCTGCGCGTGCTGCCGGGCGCGGGCCGCGACGAGCATGCCGTGGAGACCGCGATGGCCCGGCTGCGGGTGGCGCTGGGCGCACCCAAGCTCATCCAGACGGTCGTCAAGCGCGGCTACCGGCTGTCGCTCGACCCACACGCGGACACGGACAAGTACGGCGGGGCGTAGGCCTTGGGGCTCAGCCCCCCTGCCCCGGATTGCTCACCCGGATCTTGGACTGGCCGTGTGGCCGGGTCTCCCAGTCGTCCATGAAGCGCGCCTCCAGCCCGTGTGTGCGGGCCAGTCGCAGCAGGGTCTCGGTGCGGTAGTAGAAGTCCTCGCGCAGTACGTGGTGCTCGGTGGTCTCGGTGCGGTCGAAGGTGAAGTCGAAGAAGCCGCCCGGGGCCAGGATCCGGCCGACGTGGGCGAGGCATTCGTCGATCACCTCGATCGGCGAGTGCGAGAAGACGCTGTGCGCGTGGACGACGTCGAAGTGCGCGGCCGGCAGGAAGTCCAGCTTCAGGTCCTGGGTGATCGTCAGGTGCGGCAGCTTGTCCTGGAGTTCGTAGGCCGTCAGGGTCCGCTTGGCGGAGATCAGGATGTCCGGCGAGATGTCGATGCCGTAGTAGTTGCCGGTGTCCAGATAGGCGATGAAGCGCCAGCCGGCCCGCAGATTGCCGCAGCCGATGTCCAGCATCCGGTGGTCCGGCTTGAGCCCGTGCTCGGCCAGGTAGTCGAACTGCATCTCGCCCAGCGCCAGCCACCGTTCATGGCTGCGGCTGCCCACCGCGGCCTCCGGGTTGCGCCCGGTGTCGGAGGCCATCACCGCCCGGTAGTACGCCACGTGGTCGGGGTGCTTGAGGCGCAGCCAGGTGTCGCGGGCGGTGCGCTTGACGTACGGGGTGATGCGGGCCGGGTGGCGGACCGCGTAGCCGATCTTGTGGGTCAGGCCGGCGCGGTTCGTGAGCAGGGACTTGCGCGACATGGAGACCTTCGTCCTGGAGGGGCTAAAGGGCGATGCGGCGGTGGCGGGCCGATGCGGCGGGTGGCCCGCGGACCGCCGTGCCGCGGACTATACATCAGGTGTATACGCTCAGGGTCTACTCCCTATGTCTACTTCCTGTGTCTACTCCCGTGTCTCCCTACGGTCCGCCGGTGCGGTGCCGCGGTGGGCGGGTGTGCGGCGCCCGCTCCCGGAGGGTTCCGGCCGGGGAGTGCGCCGGGCACTCTGGGAGCACACACGTCGGGTTCCCAGGGTCTGTCCGACCCTGGGCGTCGGCCACTGGACAGGCCCTAAGGAGTGACAGGCACATGGCGGCGCCTTGCGATCTGCGGTTCGACTGCGGGCGGATCTGCCTGGACCTGGTGGCCACCGCCGGCGAGGCGCCGGCCGAACGCCTCACCGGCCCCGAGCAGTTGGCGGCCTGGCTGGTCGGCTCGGGGCTGGTGCCGCCCGGCACCGCGCTGGACGGCGTCGACGGCCGCTGGGTCGCCCGCTTCCGGGCGCTGCGCGAGCTGCTGCGCCGGGTGGTGCACGACGAGCTGAGGGGCCGGGCGGCGGACGGCGACCTGGCGCGGCTCAACTCCGCGGCCGCGTCCGGGCGGCCGCCCGCCCCGCGCGCGGTGCGCACCGCCGACGGCGCGCTGGTCCGCGGGCTCTCCGGCCCGCCCGACTGCGCCGGACTGCTGGCCGCGGTGGCCCGCGACGCGATCGGGCTGCTGACCGACGCGGTGGCGCGGGGGCAGCTGCGCCAGTGCGCGGGCGAGAGCTGCTCACTGGTCTACCTGGACACCTCCCGCGGCCGGCGCCGCCGCTGGTGCTCCAGCGAGGTGTGCGGCAACCGGGAGCGGGTGGCGCGGCACCGGCGGCGCACGATGGTGCGCCGCGACGGGCCCGAGGCCGCCGCCCCGGCCCAGGCCGCCGCCGCACCCACCGCCGCGCCGCCCACCCCCGCCGCCCCGCCCGCCACCGCCGCGCCGGCTCCCCCCGTCGCCGCCGCTCCCGCCCCCACCGCCCCCGCCGCGGAAAATTTTCCGCCCGGCCGCTGAACGCCCCGCCCGTCCCGTCCGTACTCCTCACCGCAAGTCCGATTCATGGCCAGGTCCCCGGCGACCTTGAGGGATTCGCGCTATCGACCCGGGAGTTGGAGTGCGCAAGGATGCCGTCGTGGCAGACAGGACGACACCTGACGAGGAGCTCATGCGAGCTCTCTATGACGAGCACGCGGGCCCGCTCCTCGCCTTCGTCCTGCGACTGGTGGCGGGCGACCGGCACCGCGCGGAGGACGTGGTGCAGGAGACGCTGGTGCGCGCCTGGCGCAACGCCGACCAGCTGCAGCGTGCCACCGGCTCGATCCGGCCCTGGCTCGTGACCGTCGCCCGGCGGATCGTGATCGACGGGCACCGCAGCCGCAAGGCCCGGCCCCAAGAGGTCGACGCGACACCGCTGGAGACGATGCCCGCCGCCGATGTGATCGACCGGGCGCTGCGCCTGATGACGATCTCCGAGGCGCTGAGCGATCTGAGCCAGGCCCACCGAGAGGCCCTCGTCGAGACGTACTTCAAGGAGCGTACGGTCAACGAGGCAGCACAGGTGCTGCGCGTACCGGCCGGGACCGTGCGGTCCCGGGTCTTCTACGCGCTGCGCTCCCTGAGGCTCTCGCTCGAGGAACGAGGAGTGACGGAGTGATCCCGCCCACGCAGCCGGACCGGCACACCGACGTCGGCGCCTACGCGCTGGGCGTCCTGGACGCCGCCGACGCGGAACGGTTCGAGGTGCATCTGGCCGGCTGTGACCGGTGCGCCGCCGAACTGGAGGAGCTGATGGGCCTGCCGCCGGTGCTGGCCGAGTTCAAGGAGTCCGCGCCCACACCGGAGACGATCACCGCGGTGCCCGGCCCGGGGCTCCTGGACGGGCTGCTCGACGAGGTCACGGCGACCCGCCGCGGCCGTGTCCGGCGCCGGCTGTTCCTGGTCGCCGCGTCCGTCGTGCTGATCGTCGGCGGACCGCTCGCCGCGCTCTCCCTCAAGGGCGGCGACCCCGAGAAGCCGGCGCCGCCGCTGGCCAGTGCCGTCCGGGCCCAGTACGCCGAGGGCGAGCAGGTCCGCTCCGTCGACCCGGTCACCAAGGTCTCGGCGGGCGTGTCCATGGCGCCCCGCACCTGGGGCACCCAGATCGTCCTCGAACTCGCCAACGTCAAGGGGCCGCTCAGCTGCGACCTGGTCGCGGTCGGCAAGGACGGCCGGCGGCAGACCGTCACCACCTGGGCGGTCCCCGAGGGCGGCTACGGCATCCCGGGCAGCACCGCGAAGTGGAACCGCGAGCCCCTCTACGCGGCGGGCGGCGCGGCCCTCAACCGCGGCGACATCGACCACTTCGAGATCAACACGCTGGAGGGCAAGCGGCTGGCCACCGTGAAGGCCTGAGACGCCCGAAGTGAAGGTCTGAATCAACATCCGACCGAAACTGCCCGAATTTGTTCCTTTAGGCAGGTGCGCACGGTCCCCGGTTCGCGTACGGTTGACGGCTGCCCTACGCACAGCAGAAGGGGGCCTGGGTGGCCGCGCACAACGCCACGCACGCACCGGATCACGCATCGGATTCCGTTCGCGACCGCGAGATCGAAGCCGAGCAGACGCACCTGGACCGCGTCTACCGGCGCCTTGAGGAGAAGATCCACGAGGCAGAGTTCCTGATGGACGACGCCGCCAAGCGCGGCCAGGTCGGCACGCCCGGCGCGTTCGCCGAGCGCGACGCCCAGGTCTTCCAGGCAGGCGTCCATCTCCACCGCCTCAACTCCGAGTACGAGGACTTCCTCTTCGGCCGGATCGACCTGCTCCTCGGCAAGGACGGCAAGAAGGGCCCGGACGGCGCCTACACCTCCGTCGAGCCCGCCGACGGCGCCATCGAGGACAACCGCGCCGCGATCGCCGAGACGCTGCACATCGGCCGCCTCGGAGTGCTCGACGCGGACTACTCCCCGCTGGTCATCGACTGGCGGGCGCCGGCCGCCGCGCCCTTCTACCGCGCCACCCCGGTCGCCCCCGGCCGGGTCGTCCGGCGACGGGTGATCCGCTCCAAGGGCCGCCGGGTCCTCGGCGTCGAGGACGACCTGATGCGCCCCGAGGTCACAGCGACGCTGGACGGCGAGGAGCTGCCCGCGATCGGCGACGGCGCGCTGATGGCGGCGCTCGGCCGGGCCCGCAGCCACACCATGCGGGACATCGTCGCCTCCATCCAGGCCGAGCAGGACATGGTCATCCGCGCCCCCGCCGCCTCCGTCACCGAGGTCGAGGGCGGGCCCGGCACCGGCAAGACCGCCGTCGCCCTGCACCGCGCCGCCTACCTCCTCTACCAGGACCGCCGCCGCTACGCGGGCGGCATCCTGATCGTCTCCCCGACCCCGCTGCTCGTCGCCTACACCGAAGGCGTGCTGCCGTCCCTCGGCGAGGAGGGCCAGGTCGCCATCCGCGCGCTCGGCTCGCTCGTGGACGGCGCCGAGGCGACCGCGTACGACCCGCCGGCCGTCGCCCGCGTCAAGGGCTCCTCGCGGATGCAGAAGCTGCTGCGCAAGGCGGCCCGCGGGGCGCTGGAGCTGCCGCCGCCGGCGACCGCGGAGCCGGCACGGGACACCACCCGGCTGCGGGTCGTCGCCTTCGGCACCCGTATCGAGCTGGAGGCCGACGAGCTGCGCAGCATCCGGCAGTCGGCCCTCGGCGGCACCGCCCCGGTCAATCTGCTGCGCCCGCGCGCCCGCCGGCTGATCCTGGACGCCCTGTGGGCCAAGTCGGGCGCAGGACGCCGCTACACGGACCCCGAACTGGCCGCCGAGGCCCGTGCGGGCTTCGACGAGGACATCACCACCGAGCCGGACTTCCAGGAGTTCCTGGACGCCTGGTGGCCCGAGCTGACCCCGCGCGGAGTACTGGCGGCGATGGCCGACGAGCGGCTGCTGGGCCGCTGGGCCCGCCGGCTCCTCAACCCCCGCGAGGTGCGCCAACTGGCCCGCTCCCTGCGGAGGTTGGGCGAGAAGGGCCAGGGCCCGCTGTCGGTGCACGACGTCGCGCTGCTGGACGAGCTGCAGCTGGTCCTGGGCGCGCCGATGCGCCCGCCCCGCCCGCGCGAGGCCGACCCGCTGGACCACCTGACCGGCCTGGAGGAGCTGACGACGTACGCGGACCGCAACGGCGGCGGCCGCGGCCGCCGCGAACGGCTGGAGGAGGAGCGCACCGACTACGCCCATGTCATCGTCGACGAGGCGCAGGACCTGACGCCGATGCAGTGGCGGATGGTCGGCCGCCGGGGCCGGCACGCCACCTGGACCGTCGTCGGCGACCCGGCGCAGTCGTCGTGGTCCGACCCGGACGAGGCCGCCCTCGCGCGCGGCGAGGCGCTCGGCACCCGCCCGCGCCGCCGCTTCACGCTCACCGTGAACTACCGCAACCCCGCGGAGATCGCCGAACTGGCCGGCAGGGTACTGGCGCTGGCGATGCCCGGTATGCAGTCGCCGAAGGCGGTCCGCTCCACGGGCCTGACCCCCCGCTTCGCGGTCGCCGCGGACGGGGGCGGGCGGGGCCGCGCCGACGCCGACGGGGCGCTGGCCCGCGCCACGGTGGCGGAGGCCGAGCGGCTGCTGGGCGAGGTGGACGGCACGGTCGGCGTCGTGGTGGCGATGAACCGCCGCGAACAGGCCCGCCGCTGGCTGGCCCCGCTGGGCGACCGGGTGGTGGCGCTGGGCTCCCTGGAGGCCAAGGGCCTGGAGTACGACGCCACGCTGGTGGTCTCGCCGGCCGAGATCGCCGACGAGTCCCCGGCCGGCCTGCGGGTCCTGTACGTGGCGCTCACCCGGGCCACCCAGCAGCTGACGGTGCTCTCCGCCGAACGGGACGAGCCGGACGCGGCGGGGGTGCCGGACCTGCTGCGCGACTAGGCCCGACCCCTCGGGCGGGCCCTGGCAGAAGCCCTGCTGCCGGGCGGCCGACGGCCGTACGGGCGGTCTTCGAAATCGGTGCCCCGGGACGGGATTCGCTTCCGGGGATGGTTTGTTAGCCTTGGTGGCGGCACCGGCTCGATCCAAGCCCCCGGGCCCAACCATCGTCGCTACGAGCGACCACTTGCCGCGAGGCGAGCATGGCGGGTCGGTGTCGCCAAGCATCGGCTGCGGGCGTCCCTTCTTCGGGAGGGGCGCCCGCAGCCGTTTGTGCGTGGCGGTCCTCACGCCTGCACGGGAGGTCTTCCACTCCGGCGATCATCTCTCGTATGGTGGAAGTCGATTTCCGAAAGTGCCCGCCCCTTGCGAACAAAACGTTCGCAATACGAGGCGGCTACCGCGTACTCCGCGGTAGGTGCGACGATCGGACGGCAATCCAGCGACAGGTGAAAGCAGAGGAAGTCGGCCATGGCAACGGCGCCCAGCGTCTCCTACTCGATGACGGTCCGGCTGGAGGTGCCCGCGAGCGGAACCGCGGTCTCCCAGCTCACCACGGCCGTCGAGTCCCACGGAGGCTCGGTGACCGGCCTCGACGTCACGGCGTCCGGACACGAAAAGCTCCGGATCGACGTCACCATCGCGGCGACCTCCACGGCCCACGCCGACGAGATCGTCGAGCAGCTCCGCAACATCGAGGGCGTCTCCCTCGGCAAGGTCTCCGACCGTACGTTCCTGATGCACCTCGGCGGCAAGATCGAGATGTCGTCGAAGCACCCCATCCGCAACCGTGACGACCTGTCCATGGTCTACACGCCCGGCGTCGCCCGGGTCTGCCAGGCCATCGCCGACAACCCCGAGGACGCCCGGCGGCTGACCATCAAACGCAACAGCGTCGCGGTCGTCACCGACGGCTCCGCCGTCCTCGGCCTCGGCAACATCGGCCCCAAGGCCGCCCTGCCCGTCATGGAGGGCAAGGCGGCCCTCTTCAAGCGCTTCGCCGGTATCGACGCCTGGCCGATCTGCCTGGACACCCAGGACTCCGACGCGATCGTGGAGATCGTCAAGGCCATCGCCCCCGGCTTCGCGGGCATCAACCTGGAGGACATCTCCGCTCCCCGCTGCTTCGAGATCGAGGCGCGGCTGCGCGAGGCCCTGGACATCCCGGTCTTCCACGACGACCAGCACGGCACCGCCATCGTGGTGCTCGCCGCGCTCACCAACGCGCTGCGGGTCGTCGGCAAGAAGATCGAGGACGTCCGGGTCGTGATGTCCGGCGCCGGCGCGGCCGGCACCGCCATCCTCAAGCTGCTGATCGCCGCCGGTGTGCGGCACGCCGTCGTCGCCGACATCCACGGTGTGGTGCACGCCGGCCGCACCGACCTGGTCGACGCCGACCCGGATTCGGCGCTGCGCTGGATCGCCGACAACACCAACCCCGAGGGCGTCACCGGCACCCTCAAGGAGTCCGTGGTCGGCGCGGACGTGTTCATCGGCGTCTCCGCGCCCAACGTCCTGGACGGCGACGACGTCGCGAAGATGGCCGAGGGCGCGATCGTGTTCGCACTCGCCAACCCCGACCCGGAGGTCGACCCGGCCATCGCCCGGCAGACCGCCGCCGTCGTGGCCACCGGCCGCTCCGACTTCCCGAACCAGATCAACAACGTCCTGGTGTTCCCCGGCGTCTTCCGGGGCCTGCTGGACGCGCACTCCCGTACGGTGAACACCGAGATGATGCTGGCCGCGGCCGGTGCCCTCGCGGACGTCGTCCTGGACGACGAGCTCAACCCGAACTACATCATCCCCAGCGTCTTCAACGAGAAGGTCGCGGGCGCGGTGGCCGGTGCGGTGCGGCAAGCGGCCAAGGGCAGCGATGCGGCTGTGACGACGACCACGGCGGTCTGAGTACGGCGCGTCGCTGGACACGCCGTCCTCAGGGCCCCCATAGGGTGGCGGTCGGCAATGGCCGCCGCTCTGTGAATCCGGCCCGAGCGGCACCGTGCGAACCGTCACCACACGAGGCAGTGGCGCTTTTCGTGTGACCCGCCAGGGCGCCGGATTGGCTTTACCGCCGCAGGTAGGGGCAGGATGCGTATTCGGGCGCGAGGGTCTGGCAAGCAGACCCGGGTCCGGGGACTGTCCGAGGACCCTGGCAGCATCGGCTTCGCTGTGCCCAACATGCGGCTCCGCCGCGTGGCACGCCTCATTGGCAAGAAGAACACGGGAGTACAAACATGAACCGCAGTGAGCTGGTGGCCGCTCTGGCCGATCGCGCCGAGGTGACCCGCAAGGACGCCGACGCCGTTCTGGCCGCCCTCGCCGAGGTGACCGGCGAGGTCGTCGCCAAGGGCGACGAGAAGGTCACCATCCCCGGCTTCCTCACCTTCGAGCGCACCCACCGTGCCGCTCGCACCGCGCGCAACCCGCAGACCGGCGACCCGATCCAGATCCCGGCCGGCTACAGCGTGAAGGTCTCCGCGGGCTCCAAGCTCAAGGAAGCCGCCAAGGGCAAGTAAGACCCTCTGCACGGCATGACGGGCGGCCATCCCTTCCAGGGGTGGCCGCCTTCGCGTATTCCGCACGGCTCCCGGGCCCTGTGAGCCCTCCGGCGGGGGCGGGACGTCCAGCAAGGCCCACGTCCCCCGGACGGGCCGCCACAGCGCCGTACGGGGCGCGGGCGGCGGGCCGCCGAAGACGCGTGAGGGGCGGCCACCGAACCGGGTGGCCGCCCCTCAGACGTCTGGTCGCAGGACCGCTCAGTTGCGCAGCGAACCGTTCGGCAGCTCCACCTTGGCGCCGAGCTCGACGAGCTTCTCCATGAAGTTCTCGTAGCCGCGGTTGATCAGGTCGATGCCGTGGACCCGGGAGGTGCCCTGGGCGGCGAGGGCCGCGATCAGGTACGAGAAGCCGCCGCGCAGGTCGGGGATGACCAGGTCGGCGCCCTGGAGCCGGGTGGGTCCGGACACCACCGCGGAGTGCAGGAAGTTGCGCTGGCCGAAGCGGCAGGCCGAGCCGCCCAGGCACTCGCGGTAGAGCTGGATGTGCGCGCCCATCTGGTTGAGCGCGGAGGTGAAGCCGAGCCGGGACTCGTAGACCGTCTCGTGGACGATGGACAGGCCCGACGCCTGGGTCAGGGCGACCACCAGGGGCTGCTGCCAGTCGGTCTGGAAGCCGGGGTGGACGTCCGTCTCCAGGGCGATGGCGTTGAGCGAGCCGCCCGGGTGCCAGAAGCGGATGCCCTCGTCGTCGATCTCGAAGGCGCCGCCGACCTTGCGGAAGGTGTTGAGGAAGGTCATCATCGACCGCTGCTGGGCGCCGCGGACGTAGATGTTGCCCTCGGTGGCGAGCGCGGCGGACGCCCAGGAGGCGGCCTCCAGGCGGTCCGGGAGGGCGCGGTGGGTGTAGCCGTTGAGCTTGTCGACACCGGTGATCCGGATCGTCCGGTCGGTGTCCATGGAGATGATCGCGCCCATCTTCTGCAGCACGCAGATCAGGTCCTCGATCTCCGGCTCCACGGCGGCGTTCGACAGCTCGGTGACGCCCTCGGCCAGGACGGCCGTCAGCAGCACCTGCTCGGTGGAGCCGACGGACGGGTACGGCAGGCGGATCTTGCAGCCGCGCAGCCGCTGCGGGGCCTCCAGGTACTGGCCGTCGTCGCGCTTCTCGATCTTGGCGCCGAACTGGCGCAGCACGTCGAAGTGGAAGTCCACCGGCCGGCCGCCGATGTCGCAGCCGCCCAGGCCCGGGATGAAGGCGTGGCCCAGGCGGTGCAGCAGCGGGCCGCAGAAGAGGATGGGGATGCGGGAGGAGCCGGCGTGCGCGTCGATGTCGGCGACGTTGGCGCTCTCCACGTGCGAGGGGTCGAGGATCAGCTCACCGGGCTCGTCACCAGGGCGGACCGTGACGCCGTGCAGCTGCAGCAGCCCGCGCACCACGCGGACGTCCCGGATGTCGGGGACGTTGCGCAGCCGGCTGGGGCCGCTGCCGAGCAGGGCGGCGACCATGGCCTTGGGCACAAGGTTCTTCGCACCGCGAACCCGGATCTCTCCCTCCAGGGGGGTGCCGCCGTGGACAAGCAGTACGTCGTCAGTAGAGACGGTCATGGATCTCGCGTTCCTGGAGACGGGCAGGGGCCAAGCAGAAATGGTAAGGGCGGCCGAGGGGGTGCCCGTAGACCCGTGCAGGCCCGGAGCATGTAATGGCTTTGTCACAACACACTCCGCTACGGTCCGCCTTTGATTCGTAATCGCCTTATGGGCGAAGTGCCCCTGAATGTCTTGAATGCTCTGCCGGGTGGCGTGGGGTGGTCATCGGGGCGGAACGCGTGCGCCGGTGCTGCCGCCGTACGCCCTGCCCTGCTTTCGCACGGGCCTGGGCGTTGACTCCCCGCTCGGGCCGGAAGTGCGGGATCATGTGCCCATGACCGAGGTGTCCTCGCTCACAGGCCGGCTTCTCGTCGCGACGCCCGCGCTCGCGGATCCGAACTTCGACCGTGCGGTGGTGCTGCTCCTCGACCACGACGAGGAGGGCTCCCTCGGCGTGGTCCTCAACCGCCCCACGCCGGTCGGCGTCGCGGACATCCTCGCGCCCTGGGCCGCGCTGGCCGGTGAGCCGGGCGTGGTCTTCCAGGGCGGACCGGTCTCGCTGGACTCGGCGCTCGGGGTGGCCGTGGTGCCCGGCGGCCTGTCCGGCGAGGGCGGGGTCCCGTCCGTGGACGGGGGCGCACGGCCCGGCGGCGACGGCGAGGGGACGGCCGGCGCACCGGCCGCGGACCACGCGGGGGGCCAGTCGGGTGACGAGCCGCTGGGCTGGCGCAGGGTGCACGGCGCGATCGGGCTGGTCGATCTGGAGGCCCCTCCGGAGCTGCTCGCGGCGGTCCTCGGCAGCCTGCGGATCTTCGCCGGCTACGCGGGCTGGGGGCCGGGCCAGCTGGAGGACGAGCTGGTCGAGGGCGCCTGGTACGTCGTCGAGTCCGAACCCGGCGACGTCTCCTCGCCCGACCCCGAGCAGCTGTGGCGCGCGGTGCTGCGGCGGCAGCGCAACGAGCTGGCGATGGTGGCGACGTATCCGGACGACCCGTCCCTGAACTGAGCGCGGCGGGCACTGAGGCCACGGGGAACCGAGGCCCGCGCGGGGCCCGGGCGGGCCGCACCGATGTTGTTGAGCGCTGGATTATTGTGACGGCTTCGTCATGGGGAATTGTCAGTCCCCGTCGCTAGGGTGCGAGGTGACAGGGGACGGTGCGCGGCCGCGTCGGCGGGGCCGCGCCGGACAGCGGGGGAGAGCGCCATGCACAGGCCGAGTGTGCCCGGGGACCTGGACCGTCCGGAGCGGCTCTGGGCGCGGGCCGCGACGCTGGCGGTGGTGGCCGCCGCCATGGACGACGGGGACGAGTTCTCCTGGGGCGGGCAGGGACTGCAGTGCTGGAACGCCGGCGGCAGCTACTGGTGGCGGCTGAAGCTGTGGCCCGGGGGCCGGGCGCTGCTGTGCGGCCAGGACGCGGACGGCAGCCATACGCACAGCGCGGGCCGGCAGATCGACTTCCTGGCCGGCGGCCCCGAGTGGCTGCCCTGGGAGCGGCTGCGCGAGGACGCCGAGGGCAATCTCCTCGGGTTCGTCTACTGGTGGCAGGGCGGCGCCTGGGCCCGCGCGCCGTATCCCGAGCGGCTGCCGGACGACGGCCTGGAGACGGCCATGAGCTGGGTCGCGCCCGGGGACGCCGCGGTGGGGGAGATCGTCGAGGACCTCGTGGCGCTCACGGAGACCGAGCGCGACGCCGCGCCCGCGGTACAGGCCTTTCTGGCCGCGGCCGAGGCCCGCACGGTCGGCGCGGGGGACATAGCCGCGCTGCTGGACGCGGTCTGCGACAAGGACTCCTGGTACGAGGTCCGGCCGGAGGCCGCGCTGGCCTTCGCCGCGGAACTGGGCCTGACGGCCGGGGAGCGGGACGGGGAGCGGGACGGGGTCGCGGTCGCGTCGTAGCGGGGGCGTCGTAGCGGGGGCCCGCGGAGGCGGCGGGCCCGCGAAGGCGGTGGGCCCGCGGGGCGCGGCCGGAGGGGGGCCCGGGGCTGTCACGGCCCGGCGGGCCAGCCCGGCGTTGTCGCGGCCCGGAGGGAAGCCCGGCGTCGTCGCGCCCCGGCGGGGAAGCCCGGCGTCGTCACCAACCGTCCGCCTCCCGGTTTGCCAGGGCGAAGAACCGCTCGGCGAGCGGATGGGCGTCGCGGACGGGCAGCGCCAGGTGGACGGGCACGGCGGGCGCGTTCTTCAGGCGTACGTAGCGGATGCCGGGGTGCGTGTGGCGGTCGGCCAGCGGCTCCGGTGCCACGCCCACGCCGTGCCCGGCGGCCACCGCCTCCAGCCACTCGTCGACGTTCCCCGCGGTGCAGGCGAGCCGGGGGCGTCGGCCGGCGGGCCAGAGGTCGGGCCGGGTGCTGCCGGTGACGGTGTTGACCACCAGCGGCAGATCGGCCAGCTCGGCCCAGTCCAGCACCCGGCGGCGGGCCACGGCCCGGACGGCGGCCGCCTGCGCGTCGGTGAGGCCCTCGCCTCCGAGGCGGCCCGGCGGACGGTCCTGTGCCCGGCCGCCGCTCCGGCTGCCCGCGGCGAGCGGCGTACGGGGCAGGGCGGCGACCCGCGGCTCGTGGAGCAGGACGGTGGTGCGCAGCCCGGCGTCGTGGGGCACCTCGCCGCGGAGCACCACGACGTCCGACTCCCCGGTCTCCAGCCCGGCGAGCGGCAGGTCCCGGCGCACCAGCTGGACGAGGGCCCCGGTCGCCGCCTTGAAGGCCGCGGTGAGCGGGGCGCAGGCGGCGGGCAGCAGCGAGGTGAAGCCCAGCCGCAGGGTCGCGGGCCCGGCGGGCGAGCGGAGCGCGGCGGCCAGCCGGGGCAGCAGCGGGGCGAGGTCGGCGTAGAGCCGGCGGCCGGCGTCGGTGAGGTCGACCCGGCGGGTCGTACGGTCCAGCAGCCGGGCGCCGAGCGCGGTCTCCAGCGCCCGGACGGTCCGGGTCAGCGCGGGCTGCCCGATCCGCAGCCGGTCGGCGGCGTGGGTGAAGCTGCGCTCCTCCGCGACGGCGAGGAAGCCGCGCAGATGCCGTAGCTCGACGCCGTCGAAGGCGTGCGCGAAGACGGGGGCGAGGGCGGGGTCCAGGCCGTCCCCGGCGTCGTGGAGCGCGCTGTCGTCATTCATGCCGCCCCAGCATAAGTGCACCGTGCCGGGCATTTCCCGGACATCCGGAGACTCCCTACGTTTCCCCTGTCGGTACACCCCCGGGGCGCGCGGGCCACCCAGCGCTCCGGACGATCACAGGAGATGAGCGCGGTGCGCAAGGTCTGGCTGCTGACGCTGGGGGCGTTCGCCCTCGGCCTGGACGCGTATGTGATGGCCGGGTTGCTGCCGGTCCTCGCGGCGGACATCGGGACCCGGGTGTCGCTGGCGGGCCAGCTGGTGACGGTCTTCACCCTGGCGTACGCGCTGTGCGCGCCGCTGGTCGCCGGGCTGCTCTCCGGCGTACGGCCCCGCGCGCTGATCCTGGTGGCGCTGGCGGTCTTCACGCTCGGCAACGGCGCCACCGCCCTCGCCCCCTCGCTGGGGACGCTGCTGGCCGCCCGGGCGGTCGCCGGCGCCGGCGCCGGGGTCTACTCGGCGCTGTCCACCGCCGCGGCCGCCGCGCTGGTGCCGGACGCGCGGCGCGGACGGGCCCTGGCCCTGCTGATGGGCGGGATGAGCGCGGGCACCGTACTGGGCGTGCCGATCGGGGTGCTGCTGGCCGAGCACACCGGCTGGCGGGCCACGATGTGGCTGCTCACCGGCCTCGGCGCACTCGCGCTCGCCGGTCTGGCGGCGCTGCTGCCGCAGGTACCGGCGCAGCCCGCGGTGCCGCTGCGCGCCCGGCTGGGGGCCGTCGCGGACCGCGCGGTGGCGCCGGTCGTGGCGGTCTCGTTCCTGGCCGCGGTGGCCAGCCTCGGGCTGTACACCTACCTCGCGCCGGTGCTGGCAGCGGCCGGCGGCGTCGGCGAGGTGGCCCCGTACCTGTGGGCCTGGGGCGCCGGCGGGGTACTGGGCAGCGTGCTGGCCGGGCCGCTGGTGGACCGTACGGGAGCGACCCGGGTGCTGGTCGGCGGGGTGCTGGTGGTCATCGTCGTGGCGCAGGCGGCGCTGCCTTCGCTGGCCGGTGCGGCGCTGCCCGGCGCGGTGGCGGCGCTGGTGGCGTGGGGTGCGGCGGGCTGGGCGGCGCAGGTGCCCCAGCAGCACCGGCTGCTGGAGGTGGCCGGGGAGCGCGGCACGGTCGCCCTCGCGCTGAACAACTCGGCGCTCTATCTGGGCAGCGCGGTCGGCTCGGCGCTCGGCGGGCTGGCGCTCGCGGCCGGGCTCGCCGCGGAGGCGCTGCCGTGGGCGGCCGCCGCGGTGGCGGCGGCGGGTCTCGTGCTCCACCTGGCGGCGGGCCGACGCTCCCGGGTTGCGGCGGGCGTGAGTACCCTTGGCAGTTATGAGCACTCTTGAGCCCGAGCGCGGGGCAGGTACGGGGACCCTCGTAGAGCCGACACCGCAGGTGTCGCACGGCGACGGCGACCACGAGCGCTTCGCCCACTACGTCCAGAAGGACAAGATCATGGCGAGCGCGCTCGACGGTACCCCCGTCGTGGCGCTGTGCGGCAAGGTCTGGGTCCCGGGTCGCGACCCGAAGAAGTACCCGGTCTGCCCCATGTGCAAGGAGATCTTCGAGTCCATGGGCGCCGGTGGCGACAAGGACAAGGGCGGCAAGGACGGCGGCAAGAAGTAGCGGCCGCGAGCGGCGGCCGACGGCCGTCGCGCCCGAAGAGCAGCAGTGCCCGTATGACCCCGCCGCCGGTCATGCGGTAGCGGTGCCCCGCCGTGGTGACGGGCCCGGGTCCCTCGTGGACCCGGGCCCGTCGTCGTTCCCGGGCTTCCCGGCGGGCGGTGGCCCGTACGGCGGTGGGCGCGTACGGCGGTGGGTGCCGTATGACGGCGGGCGCCCGCGGCCACGACCCCTTGCCGGGGCGCACAACCGCCCTTAACCTCCTGAGGATTGTGCAGCACGAAACGCGCGTTGCGTATGTTGCAACAATATTCGGAGGGTCTCCATGCCGCTCTCTGCCCGAACCGCCGCCGCCACCACGGCAGTTGTGCTGGCCGCCCTGACGGCCACCGCCTGCGCCCCGGCCGCCACCGACAACCGCGCCAAGGGGGACGCGAAGACCGGCACCCTGCGGGTGTGGCTCTTCCGGGAGGTCGACAACGCGCCGAAGGAGAAGGTCGTCCGGCAGGCGCTGTCCCGCTTCGAGGCCGCCCACAAGGGCGTCCGCATCACCGTCGACTACATCCCCGTCGACACCCGCGCCCAGCGCATCAAGGCCGCCTTCAACGACCCGGCCGGCGCACCCGATGTGATCGAGTACGGCAACACCGACACCGCCGGCTATGTCCACGACGGCGGACTCGCCGACGTCAGCGAGGAGTTCGCGGCCTGGCCGGAGGCCGGGGACACCGACGCCGCGGCCCGGGCGTCGGTGACCGTGGACGGCAGGGTCTACGGCGCGCCGCTGTTCGCCGGCGTCCGCGCGCTCTACTACCGCACCGACGTCCTCAAGGACCTCGGCATACCCGTCCCCGCCACCCAGGCCGAACTGACCGCCGCCGCGAAGACGATCCACCAGCGGCGCCCCGGCCTCTACGGCCTCGCGGTCGGCGGTGCGTACACCTACGGGGCGCTGCCGTTCCTGTGGGCGGCCGGCGGCGAACTGGCCACCGAGAAGGGCGGCCGCTACACCGCCGCCGTCAACAGCCCCCGCGCCAAAGCGGGCATCGCCGCCTACACCGGCCTCTTCGGCGACGCCAACTGCCCCGCCGCCGCCTGCGCGCGGATGGGCGGCAACGACACCGTCACCGCCTTCGCCGCCGGTCGGGCCGCCATGGCCATCGGCGGCGACTTCAACCACCAGGCCGTCGAGAACGGCAAGGTCAAGGGGAGGTACGCGGTGGTGCCGCTGCCCGGCATCCGCAAGGGGCAGATCGCGCCGGCCTTCGCGGGCGGCAACACCATCGGCGTCCTCAGGAGCAGCGGCCACCGCACCCTCGCCGTCGCCCTGATGAAGGAACTGGCCGGAAAACGGACCCAGCGCCGGCTCTTCGACGCGATGGGTTTCCTGCCGACGTACCGCGATGTGCGCGCCGAGGCCGCCCGGCGCAAGCCCCGGCTCGCCCCGTTCGTCAGGACGCTGGAGGCCGGCGCCAGGTCCGTCCCGGCCGACCCCGGCTGGGGCGCCGTCGACGCCTCGCTGGTGCTGCCGACCATGTTCCAGGAGATCGTCAGCGGCCGTAAGGACGTGGACGCCGCCGCGGACGACGCCGCGCGCAAGATGGACGAGGCCTTCCGCAGGTGAGCGCGGCGCGCACCGGCGGCCCGCGCGGGGGCGGCTGGACGCCCTGGCTGTACCTCGCCCCCGCCCTCGTCGTCCTCGGCGGACTGCTGGTCTACCCCCTGTGGCAACTCGGCCTGATCTCCACCCTCGAATTCACCCAGGCACAGGTCAGCGGCGGCGAGCCGACCAGCTTCCGGGGCCTGGGCAACTACGCCGAGCTGCTGGGCGACGGACAGTTCTGGCAGGTGCTGGCGGCGACCGTGCTGTTCGCCGCGGCCTGCATCGTCGCCACCCTGGCCGTGGGGTGCGCGCTCGCCGTGCTGCTCACCCGGATCCGGGCCCTGCCCCGGCTGGCCCTGATGCTCGCCGCGCTCGGCGCCTGGGCCACCCCCGCCGTCACCGGCTCCACCGTCTGGGTCTTCCTCTTCGACCCGGACTTCGGGCCGGTCGACAAGGCGCTGACGTGGCTGGGCCTGTCCGGCTTCGAGGGCCACTCCTGGACCTACGACCGCTACAGCGCCTTCGCGCTGGTCCTCCTCGAAGTGGTGTGGTGCTCCTTCCCGTTCGTGATGGTCACCGTCTACGCAGGTATCAGGGCCGTCCCGGGAGAGGTGCTGGAGGCCGCCGCCCTGGACGGTGCCTCGCACTGGCGGATCTGGCGCAGCGTGCTCGCGCCGATGCTGCGGCCCCTCCTGGCCGTGGTCGCCATCCAGTCGGTGATCTGGGACTTCAAGATCTTCACCCAGATCTATGTGATGACCGACGGCGGCGGGATCGCCGGCCAGAACCTCGTGCTCAACGTCTACGCCTACCAAAAGGCCTTCGCGTCCTCGCAGTACGGCCTCGGCTCGGCGATCGGCGTCGTGATGCTGCTGATCCTGCTGGCCGTGACGCTGGCGTATCTGCGGCTGCTGCGACGGCAGGGGGAGGAGCTGTGAGCCCCGTACGGGTACGCGTCCGCCGCCCCTGGCGGCTCGCCGCCGAGGCCGCCGCGCTGCTGACCGCCGCCGTGGTCGCCTTCCCGCTCTACTGGATGGTGCTGTCCGCCTTCAAACCCGCCGGGGAGGTACGGTCCACCGCGCCGCGCCCCTGGACCCTCCAGCCGTCCCTGGACGCCTTCCGAAGGGTCTTCCAGCAGCAGGACTTCGGCCGCTACTTCCTCAACAGCCTCTTCGTCGCCGGTGTGGTGGTCCTCGCCTCCGCACTCATCGCCTTTCTCGCCGCGACCGCCGTCACCCGCTTCCGCTTCCGGTTCCGTACGACCCTGCTGGTGCTCTTCCTGGCCGCGCAGATGGTGCCCGTCGAAGCGCTCGCCGTCCCGCTCTTCTTCCTGCTGCGCGACGCCGGCGGCGCCGTACCGGGCATCGGGCTGAACACCCTCGGCTCACTGATCCTGCCGCATCTCGCCTTCTCCCTCCCGTTCGCCGTCTGGATGCTGCGCGGCTTCGTACGGGCCGTGCCCGAGACCCTGGAGGAGGCCGCGTACCTGGACGGCGCGAGCCGCACCCGCTTCCTGTGGCAGATCCTCTTCCCGCTCGTCCTGCCCGGTCTCCTCGCCACCAGCGTCTTCTCGTTCATCTCGACCTGGAACGACTTCCTGTTCGCCAAGTCCTTCATCGTCAGCGCCACCGAGAACTCCACCCTCCCCATGGCGCTGCTCGTCTTCTTCAAGCCGGACGAGAACGACTGGGGCGGGATCATGGCAGCATCGACCGTGATGACCATCCCCGTACTGGTCTTCTTCGTACTCGTACAGCGCCGGCTGGTCTCGGGCCTGGGCGGCGCGGTGAAGGACTGACGGTATGCCGGACACTGACACCCCCAACGGGCCGGGCGGCGGCCTGATCCCGGCCCCGCTGAGCATCGACGGCCCCCACCGCAGCGCCGTCCGCCTCGGCGAGGACACCGCGCTGGCCGCCGCGCCCGGCACCGAGGACACCGCGCGCTGGCTGCGCGCCACCCTCGGCGCGGCCTTCGGCCTCCCGCTGCCGCCCGGCTCCGCCGAGGCGACCGACACCCTCACCCTCGCCCTCGACGCGGACCTCCCGGCCGAGGGCTACCGCCTGGAGGCCGACCCCCGCTGGGGCGTACGGATCACCGGCGGCGGCCCGGCCGGCGTCTTCTGGGGAGCGCAGACGCTCCGTCAGCTCCTGGGCCCGCAGGCCTTCCGCCGGGCCCCGCTCGCACCCGGCGCGCCCGCCGTCCTGCGGCAGCAGACCATCGAGGACGCCCCCCGCTTCGCCTGGCGCGGCATGCTGCTCGACGTCGCACGGCACTTCCTGCCCAAGGACGGCGTGCTGCGCTATCTCGACCTGCTGGCCGCCCACAAGCTCAACGTGCTGCACCTCCACCTCACCGACGACCAGGGCTGGCGCATCGAGATCCAGCGCTACCCGGAGCTGACCGCGACCGGCGCCTGGCGCGAGCGCACCAAGCTCGGACACCGCGCCTCCCCCCTCTGGGACGAGCGCCCGCACGGCGGTTACTACACCCACGACGACCTCCGCGAGATCGTCGCCTACGCCGCCCAGCGGCATATCACCGTCGTCCCCGAGATCGACATCCCCGGACACTCACAGGCCGCCATCGCCGCGTACCCCGAACTCGGCAACACCGACGTCATCGACACCACCTCCCTGAAGGTCTGGGACACCTGGGGCGTCAACCCCAACGTACTCGCGCCCACTGACAACACCCTGCGGTTCTACGAGCACGTCCTGGAGGAGGTCCTCGGCCTCTTCCCCTCGCTCTACGTGCACCTGGGCGGCGACGAGTGCCCCAAGGACCAGTGGCGGGCCTCCGCCGCCGCCCAGGCCAGGATCGCCGAGCTCTCCCTCGCCGACGAGGACGAGCTGCAGAGCTGGTTCATCCGGCACTTCGACCGCTGGCTCGCCGACCGCGGCCGCCGGCTGATCGGCTGGGACGAGATCCTCGAAGGCGGCCTGGCCGAGGGCGCGGCGGTCTCCTCCTGGCGCGGCTACGCGGGCGGTGTCGCCGCCGCCAAGGCCGGCCACGACGTCGTCATGTGCCCCGAACAGCAGGTGTATCTGGACCACCGTCAGCACCCCTCCCCGGACGAGCCGGTGCCGATCGGCTACGTACGCACCCTGGAGGACGTCTACCGCTTCGAGCCGGTGCCCCCCGAGCTGACGGACGACCAGGCCGCGCACGTCCTCGGCACCCAGGCGAACGCCTGGACCGAGGTCATGGACACCCAGGCGCGCCTGGACTACCAGGTCTTCCCGCGGCTGGCCGCCTTCGCCGAGGTCGCCTGGTCGCGGCTGCCGGCCCCGGCAGGCCGCGACTACCAGGACTTCACCCGGCGGATGGGCGTCCACTACGCCCGCCTCGACGCCCTCGGCGTCGACTACCGCCCGCCCGGCGGCCCGAGCCCCTGGCAGAAACGCCCCGGCGTCCTCGGACGCCCGATCGACGGGGCGCCCCCAAACGTGTGAGCCCCCGTGCACGCAGGGCGCCCGTGCGGCCGGACCCTGGGACGGTGGTGCGCGGGTACGGCGGATCCCCCGCGCCGCCGTCCCCGCGGCGGCGTCCACCGCCGTACCGGCGGCGCACGCCCCTCACCTGCGGTGGCGGACAAAACCGGACCAACTTCCTGTCCGCGGGCGGAACGTCGCTTCGCGGACCCTCGCGCCGAGGGTCCGGGAAGATGTGCCAGAGTTGCCACGTCCGGGCTGTGAGCACGTACCGTACGGCGGAGCGGAACTGCCGGGACACCCGGGGAAGGGGCAGCTGGCTTGACCACGCACGCACCGCACGCGTCGCACACGGTGACGTTGCCGGCCTCGCTCGACGAGGCGGTGGCGGCGCTCACCGCCATGCCCGCCGCCGTGCCCGTCGCGGGCGGCACGGATCTCATGGCGGCGGTCAACGCCGGACTCCTCAGACCCGCGGCCCTGGTGGGCCTCGGCCGGATCAGCGAGATCCGCGGCTGGCAGTACCTGGACGGCCATGCGCTGCTCGGCGCAGGCCTGACCCTCGCCCGTATGGGGCGCCCCGACTTCGCCGCCCTGATCCCTGGCCTGGCCGCCGCCGCCCGCGCGGCCGGCCCGCCGCAGGTCCGCAACGCCGGCACCCTGGGCGGCAACATCGTGACCTCCGCCCCCACGGGCGACACCCTCCCGGTGCTCGCCGCCCTGGAGGCCACGGTGATCATCGCCGGCCCCGGGGGCGGCCGCCGCGAGATCCCGGTCAGCCACCTGCTGGCCGGCCGGGAGATGCTGCACCCCGGCGAACTCGTCGGCTTCGTGCGGGTGCCGCTGCTGCACGCCCCGCAGACCTTCCTCAAGGCCACCGGACGCACCGGCCCCGGCCGCTCCACCGCCTCCGTCGCGCTGGTCCTGGACCCCGCCAGGCGCGGTGTGCGCTGCGCGGTCGGCGCGGTCGCCGCCATGCCGCTGCGCCCCCTGGAGGCCGAGCAGTGGGTGGCCTCGATCATCGACTGGGACGGCGAACGCGGCCTGGTACCCGAGGCGCTGACGGCCTTCGGCGACTATGTCGCCGCCGCCTGCATCCCGGACCCGGCGCCGCCGGAGGACGGCTCGGAACCGGCGACCCTGCCGCCGGCCGCACTGCACCTGCGCCGTACGGTGGCAGCCCTGGCCCGCCGCGCACTTGGGAGGGCGCTCTCATGAGCGAGTACAGCGAGCGCATCATCGGGAGGTGCGCGCCTCGCGAATGCGGGGCCGAGCGAAGCGAGGTCTCGGCATGAGCGATGCTGACAACCGCAATCCGCAGCAGCCGCACCCCGATCAGGGCTGGCAGCCGCTGCCGCAGGGCGGCGAGTACGAGTCGGAGGCCACCGCCTTCGTCCAGCTCCCGGAGGGCTTCACCACCGGGATCTACGGCCGCCGCACGCCCGGCTACACCCCGGGCGCCGACCCGCTCGCCGCGCCCGGCCACGGCTACACCCCGCCGGCCTCCTTCACCCCGCACGCCGCCGCGCCGCAGGTCCCGGCGACGGGCACCGATCCGGCGGCCACCGGGCAGTGGACGATGCCGTTCGCGGACCCCTCGGCCGGGTACGCCGACCCGGCCGCCGGATACGGCGCCCAGCCGGACGCCGCGGCCCACCAGGGCGCGCCCGCGGCCTACCAGGGCGGCGCGCCCGAGACGGCCCAGCCGTGGGGCGGCGGTCCCGTCGACTGGCCGGTGGCGGGCGGCCCGGAGGCGGGCGGCACTGGAAGCTGGTCCGTCCCGGCGGCGGCCGACGACGGCCTGGAGGAGTCCGGCGAGTACCTCGTCGGCGACGACGGCCTGACGGCCCATACGGGAATCACGGGCGGCCACCCGGGCTATCAGGGACACCCCGGGCATCCCGGGCATCCCGGCCAGGCGGGCCACCAGGGCCACCAGGGTCAGCAGGGCCACCAGGGACTCAACGGCCCCGGTGGCGACGCCGGCTACCCCGGCGGCTACCCGGGCGCCGACGCGTACGACGCCGCGGCCGACCCCGCCGACCCCGCCGAGACCTCCCAGACGGGGCACTGGAACTTCACCACCGGGCTGAGCGCCACCAGCGGCGCCCAGACGCACCCCACAGGCGCGCCAGAGGCCCCGCGGGGCGGTGCGGCACCGGATCCGTTCGGCGGCTCCGCGGGCGACCCGTACGCGGGCGCCGGCGGCCTCGCCGGCCACCAGGGCGCCCTGCCGGAGGACGAGTCGGCCGGCGGCGCCGGTGTGCCGGGCGACGGCGCCGACCCGTACGGGCCGGGCGCGGACGGCGCACACGCCCCGGCCGCCACCGGGCACTGGTCGCTGCCGGCCGAGGCGCTGGCCCAGTGGCCGCCGGCCTCCGAGGCGGCACCGCGCCCCGAGGCGGCGGAGCGGCCCGACGGGCCGGCGGACGTGCCCGCCCCCGCGGGCGCGGGCGGGTGGACGGTCCCGGCGGCCGACGGGGAACAGCCGCAGGAGTCCGGCGAGTTCGCGCCGGGCGACGACACGACCGGATCTGCCGGATCTGCGGGGTCCGATTCGCCTGCTTCGTCCGGATCTGTAGACCCCGCTCTGTCCGCCGCCTCCGCTACCTCCGGCGCGTCCGACGAGCCCGTCGAGCCCGTCGAAAACATCGAGCACGCTTCCTCCGGCGCGCCCGCGGAGCCCGCGGACCGTACCGAACTGACCGAACTGATCGAGCTCACGGGCCCGGTGGACGCCGCCGACCGCGCCGTTGCGGCGGATGCCGCCGACGGTACCGACGGGGGCGCGGACCCCGCGGGCAGCACCGCCCCCGCGGAGGCCGGGGCCCCGGCCGGCGCCGAAGACCCCGCGGGCCCCGTCGGTGACACGGGCCCGCCCGCGGCCGCCGCGGACCCCGGCGCCGCCGAGCCCGCCGACGCCCACGACGAACACCCCGCCGCCTCCTACGTCCTGCGCGTCAACGGCATCGACCGGCCGGTCACCGACGCCTGGATCGGCGAGTCGCTGCTCTACGTGCTGCGCGAGCGCCTCGGCCTGGCCGGCGCCAAGGACGGCTGCTCACAGGGCGAGTGCGGGGCCTGTTCCGTCCAGGTGGACGGGCGGCTCGTCGCGTCCTGCCTGGTGCCCGCGGCCACCGCGGCCGGCAGTGAGGTCCGTACCGTCGAGGGGCTCGCGCAGAACGGCGTGCCCTCCGATGTGCAGCGCGCGCTCGCCGAGTCCGGTGCGGTGCAGTGCGGCTTCTGTGTACCGGGCATGGCGATGACCGTGCACGACCTCCTGGAGGGCAACCACGCCCCCAGCGAGCTGGAGACCCGCAAGGCGCTGTGCGGCAACCTGTGCCGCTGCTCCGGCTACCGGGGTGTGCTGGAAGCCGTCGAGGAGGTCGTCAAGGCGCGCGCGGAGGCCGCCTACGCCCCGGCGGACGCCGCGCCGGACGACCACCCGGCCGAGGCTGCGCCGCAGGAGACCGCCCGCATTCCCCACCAGGCGGGCCCCGCCGACCCCACGGGCCACGCCCCGCACCACCAGGATCCGCAAACGGGAGGCCCGGCATGACCGGCACGTCCGAGGGCGCAGGTGCCGTCACCGCGACCCCCGCGGCGGGTGTCCAGATGCCCGTCGAATCGCCGCTGCACGGCCTGGGCGTCTCCCTGCCGCCCGCCGACGCCGCGGCGAAGACCGAGGGCACCTTCCCGTACGCCGCCGACCTGTGGGCCGAGGGCCTGCTGTGGGCGGCGGTGCTGCGCTCCCCGCACCCGCGCGCCCGGATCCTGTCCATCGACACCAAGCCCGCCGTGGAGATGCCGGGCGTGCGCGCCGTCGTCACACACGAGGACGTCCCCGGCGACGCGGGGCACGGCCGGGGCACCGCCGACCGCCCGGTCTTCGCCAAGGACGAGGTCCGCCACCACGGCGAGCCGATCGCCGCGGTGGCCGCCGACCACCCCGACACGGCCCGGCTGGCCGCCGCCGCCATTGCCGTGGAGTACGAGGTCCAGGAGGCCGTCACCGATCCCCAGCTCGCCTTCGAGGCCGAGCCGCTGCACCCCGATGGCAACCTGATCCGGCACATCCCGCTCCGCTTCGGCGACGCCGACGCCGTGGGCGAGGTGATGGTCGAGGGGCTCTACCGGATCGGCCGCCAGGACCCGGCGCCCATCGGGGCCGAGGCCGGACTCGCGGTGCCGCGCCCCGACGGCGGCGTGGAGATCTACACCGCCTCCACGGACCCGCACACCGACCGCGATCTGGCCGCCGCCTCCTTCGGCCTGGAACCGGATCAGGTCAAGGTCGTGGTGACCGGCGTGCCCGGCGCCACCGCCGACCGCGAGGACCCCGGCATCCAGCTGCCGCTCGGCCTGCTGGCGCTGCGTACGGGCTGCCCCGTCAAGCTCGCCGCCACCCGCGAGGAGTCCTTCCTCGCGCACGCGCACCGCCACCCCACGCTGCTGCGCTACCGCCATCACGCGGACGCCGACGGCAAGCTGGTCAAGGTGGAGGCGCAGATCCTGATGGACGCCGGGGCCTACGCCGACACCTCGGCCGACGCGCTGGCCGCCGCGGTGTCCTTCTCCTGCGGCCCGTACGTCGTCCCGCACGCCGTCGTGGACGGCTGGGCGGTGCGCACCAACAACCCGCCGTCGGGCCATGTACGCGGCGAGGGCGCGATGCAGGTCTGCGCCGCCTACGAGGGCCAGATGGACAAGCTGGCCGCCCGTCTGGGCCTGGAGCCCGACGAGATCCGGCTGCGCAACGTCATGGCCACCGGCGATCTGCTCCCCACCGGGCAGACGGTCACCTGCCCCGCCCCCGTCGCCGAACTCCTGCATGCCGTGAAGGAAGCGCCGCTTCCCGAGCTGCCCAAGGACGCCCCCGAAGCGGAGTGGCTGCTGCCGGGCGGCCCCGAGGGCGCGGGCGAGCCGGGCGCGGTGCGCCGCGGCGTCGGGTATGCGCTGGGCATGGTGCACATGCTGGGCGCGGAGGGCACCGACGAGGTCTCCACCGCCACCGTCAAGGTCAGCGGCTCCGTCGCCACCGTCATCTGCGCGGCCGTCGAGACCGGTTCGGGCTTCTCCACACTGGCGCGGCAGATCGTGCAGGAGACCCTCGGGGTCGAGGACGTGCACGTCGCCGGCGTCGACACCGACCAGCCGCCGGCCGGCCCGGCCTGCCACGGCCGGCACACCTGGGTCTCCGGCGGCGCCGTCGAGCGTGCCGCCAAGATGGTCCGCACACAGCTTCTCCAGCCCCTGGCCCACAAGTTCGGCATGTCCACCGAACTCCTCCAGATCAACGACGGCAAGATCACTTCGTACGACGGCGTGCTCAGCACCACCGTCGCGGAGGCCCTGGACGGCAAGGAACTCTGGGCCACCGCCCAGTGCCGCCCGCACCCCACCGAGCCGCTGGACGACGAGGGCCAGGGCGACGCGTTCGTCGGCCTGGCCTTCTGCGCCATCCGCTGCGTCGCCGACGTCGACATCGAACTGGGCACCGTCCGGGTCGTGGAGATGTCCGTCGCACAGGACGTCGGCCGGGTGCTCAACCCGCGGCAGCTGCGGGCCCGTATCGAGGCCGGCGTCACCCAGGGGCTGGGCGCCGCCCTGATGGAGAACCTGCGCACCACCCGCGGTCTGGTCCGCCACCCCGACCTGACCGGCTACGCCCTGCCGACGGCGCTGGACGCCCCCGACATCCGCATCGTCAAGCTCATCGAGGACCGCGACGTCGTGGCCCCCTTCGGCGCCAAGCCCGCCAGCGCGGTGCCGGTCGTCACCTCGCCCGCCGCCGTCGCCTCCGCCGTCCGCGCCGCCACCGGCCGCCCGATCGGCCGCCTCCCGATCCGCCCCCAGGCGGCGGTGGCCCAGGTGGTGCGGCAGTAGGGACCGCGGACCCGCCCTCTGGCAGCCTGGTGCCATGCATGAGAGCCCGGAAGATCTTGCCTGGTTACAGCGCCTGCTCGACGACTCGTACGCCGCGGCGGGCCCGCACCTGCGCTCCATCGTCACCGAGGAGCGCCGACTTGACGCCGCGGGGGTGGCCGCCGAGATGGGCGCCATGCGCGTGATGGCGCTGGCCACCACGACGGCCCGGGGCGAACCCCGGGTGGGCCCGGTCGACGGCCTGTTCTACCGGGGGCGCCTCCACTTCGGGTCGGGAGCCGATTCGCTGCGGTTCCGGCATCTCCGCGCCCGCCCCGCCGTCTCCGCCTCGGTCATCGACGGCGAGCGGCTGCAGATCACGGTTCACGGCAGGGCCCGGGAGGTGTCCCCGGCAGAGGATCAGGCGCTGGCGTCGTTCCTGATCGGGGTGTACGGGCCCGAGGCGTGGGACGGCTGGATGAGCGCACTGCCGTGGGCCCGCATCGAGCCCGACCGGATGATCACCTTCCGCAACCGGGGCCTGAAGGGGGGGTAGGGACTGGGGGGGAGGAGGCAGCGGCGGTTGCGGTTGCGGCTGCTGACGCTTCTGCGGTTGCGGCTGCTTCTGCGGTTCCTGCTGCTGCCGTTTCTGCGGTTCCGGCTGTTTCTGTGGTTCTGCGGCTGTCCGGCTGTGCGGCTCCGAGGCTTCGCGGCTCCGCCCCTCTTCCCCGCCGCCCACCCACCCCCTTGTTTTTTCCCCGCCGCCCACCCCCCCTTCGGGGGGTGGGCGGGTGTATGAGCGCGGGCGTACGCGTGCGATGCGCCGCCCACCCACGAGGGGCCCCTTACCCGCGACCGGCCCACCCCCGGAGATTCATCGGCGCCGGGGAATCCGCGGGCGCCCGGAGACTCACGAGCGTCCACAGCCTCACGCTGCGTCATCACGATTGTCAGTACCGTCACTTACAGTGATTTTCGGCGCGTGGGGATGGCGTCGGATGAGGGGGATGGAAATGACCGGAGGGGTCAACGAGCTTCAAGGGGCCTCAAAGTGCTTGCGGTGGACGGGAATTGGGGGATGCTGGGGCGCCCGGAGTGAGCCGGCCGGCCGTGGGGGGCGCGGGGGTGACGGGGAGCGCGAGGCTGAGGGGAGCGGGATGCCGCAGGAATGGGCGGGGGAATCCGGACGGGACCGGGCCGTGGAGCGGTACGTCCAGGAGCTGTTGGTGCGCAGGCCGGGCAGCCGGCCGGAGCTGCCGGCCACGCTGCTGCTGGGGCCGCGCGGCAGCGGTAAGACGACGGTGCTGCGGCATCTGGCGGACTGGGGCAGGCGGGCCCCGGTGGCCCGTCTCGATCTGGCGGCGCTGGGGCAGGAGGGGCGTAAGCCGATCGACGTGCTCGCCGCGCTGGTCTTTCAACTCAACGAGGAGAAGAAGGACTTCGCGCGGCTGTGGTTCCCCGCCTTCGGACTGCTGGCGATCGCCGTCGCGGCCAGAGTGGACGCGGCCGACCGGGACGCCGCCGTCCGGCAGATGGAAGAGGCGCTGGTCGGGCCGCCCAGCAGCCGGACGGAGGTGATCAACCAGCTGGCCACCTATGCCGCCACGGTCCTGGGTGCGCCGACGGCGGTGACCGCGGCGCTCCCCCTGCTGCCCGAGTGGCGGCGCCACTGGGCGCGGCTGCGCGTCCGCTGGCAGCTGGCGCGCATCCGGCGGCGCAGCCGTGGCGCCGGCTCCGTCGACGGCTTCCTGATCGACCTGAACCAGCGCTACGGCGACCGTGAGGAGGCCGAGCGGCAGCGTGCCGAGGCGGTGCTGTTCGACGCCTTCCTGGACGACCTGCGGCGGGCGTACGGCTCGCGGGGCGGCGACAAGCGGCGTACGACGCAGTGTCTGGTGCTGCTGGACAACGTCGACAGCCCGCTGGGAAACGACTTTCTCAAGGCGCTCCTGGACGCGCGGAGGAAGAGCGGGGTGCCCGACCCGCTGCTGGTCCTGGCCACGGCGGGCAGCTATCCGGAGGCGCTGGAGAGCTTCGCTTTCGGCGGGCCGCGGCGGCCCGGTGCGCTGCCCGGGCGCTGGCCCGCGGAGGAGGAGGGGTTCGTTCCGGAGCGGGTGGTCAAGGGGCTGGTGGTGGGCCGGCTGCGGGATCTGGCCCGCCATGAGGTCGAGCAGCAGGCCGAGGAGGTGCTGCGGTCGGCCGGCCGCCGGGCGCCGGTGCCCGCCGCCGACAACGGCGTGCAGTGGCTGGGCTGGGTGGTGCACGAGCTCACCCGCGGGCATCCGGCGGGCACCGCGCTCCTGTTGGCGGCCCTCCTGGAGTATCCGGCGGAGACCGCGTGGGAGGAGCGGCTGCGGCAGGCCCTGCAGCCCTCTTCGGACCTCGTCGACGCCCTGCTGGAGCGGCTGTTGCCGATAGGCGCGAGCGAGGAGCTGACGCAGGCGCTGGCCCACGCCGCGGCCGCGGCCGACCTCGCCCAGACGCAGGCCGGCCGGGTGCTGTGGGACGAGTCCAGCGCCCGGGTCCAGGAGGAGTTCAACGACTTCTGCGCGGACGTACTGCGCACCATGCATCTCGACAGCGAGGACGAGGAGGCCGACGGCCGTACGGAGACCCCTCACCCGCTGCTGCGTTTCCTGCTGCTGCGGAGGCTCGCGGCGATCGCCGAGGACGGGCCGCCCGGCACCGTCCGGGGATGGCGGCCCGTGCACGACGCCCTGCGGGAGCGGGCGGCCGCGGCCGGCGAGGAGGGCAACGCGGCCTATCACGCCCTGGCGGGCGGAGATCTGGCGGCGGCCGCCGCGTATCTGGACGAGGCCTTCGACCGGTTCGCCCCCGAGGGGTGGTGCGCCGAGCTGTGCAGACTGCGCCGCGCCCCGCTCGCCGGGGCGGGCGGCGCCCTCGACCGGCCGCTGTGGGAGCGCTACGAGCGGCTGGTGGAACACCTCAACGACGGTGCCGTCGAGCAGCGTCTGCGCACCATCACCCGGCTGCTCGCCGCGGTGTGGATCGGCCCCGAGCCGCCCGACGACCCGCGTACCGACCGGGTCGGCGACCCCTACCGCGATCCCCTCGGCGATCCCGGCGCCGAGCTGTACGGCGAGATACAGGCCCGCTTCCACACCCTCGCGGTGCACGCCGACAGTGTGCCGTGGACCTCCGCGCTGCTGCGGAAGGCCAAGCAGTACGGAAAGGAGCCGTGGCTGTGAACACGCGTGTCTTCGAACCGCCCAGACCGCCGCGCCGCTGGGGGCTGTGGATCGTCTCGGCACTGGTGGCGGCCGCGGTCCTGGCGGGGCTCACGATGCGGATCGCCGGCACGGCAGGACGGTGCGGTGAGGGTGTGCACAAGGCGGCCGGCGGCGAGTGCGTGGGCGTGACGGACGGTGCGTACACCTTCGAGAACCTGCACGGTCTGAGCGGCAAGATCCGTGCCGAGAACGACAAGGTCGCCAAGTCCGGTGAGCCGTCCGTCGCCATCGCCTATCTGGAGGCCATGGCGGGCGGTTCCGCCGACCGGGGACCGGAGGCCACCCGGCAGGCAGTCGGCGGCGCCTACCTCGCCCAGCGCGCACTGAACGAGGAACGTTCGACACTGCCCAAGATCCGGCTGCTGCTGGCCAACACCGGCCGTGGTGACCGAAGTTGGCGACAGGTGGCCGACCAGCTCATCGCGATGAGGGACAGCGAGCACCTCGTCGCGGTGGCGGGCTTCGGCCAGAGCAACGACCGGACGGCCGCCGCCGTGAAGCGGCTGCGCGCCGCCGGGCTGCCCATGGTCGGCGCGACGGTCGCGGCGGACGGGCTGAGCTCCCCCACGGCAGGGTTCTACCGGGTCTCCTTCCCCAACCGGGACCAGACCGCGGCCGCCGCCGGCTACCTCAAGGAGCAGCAGCGAGGACGCCCCGGCTACCGCGTCCAGGTGATCAGGGACGGCAATGAGCAGGACGCCTACAACACCTCGCTCTACGAGGACTTCCAGGCGGCGGCACGCCGCGCCAAGCTGGAGGTGGACGGTGAGGTGATCCCCTTCCGCTCGGGGGCGGGCCAGGAGGCGACGACGGGCAACGCGCTGTCCCTGGTCGCCGACAAGGTCTGCGACGATCCGCAGCCGCCGGACGCGGTGTACTTCGCCGGACGCGGCCGCGAGCTGCGCCGGTTCATCGAGGCGGCCGGTGAGGGCGGCAGGCGCTGCCCCACGACGGTGCTCTCCGGCTCCAGCGCGCTGGGCGTCTACTTCGGCACCGGAGGCGAGGAGCACCGTGACGAGCTCGCCCGGCTCGCCCAACGCTGGAAGTACAGCCGGCTGACCGTCTATTACACGGCGTTCACCCATCCCGAGATATCCCAGAAGGTCTATGGCGGCGGAGCCCGGACCGGTCCGTTCGCCGCATTCGAGCGGGCCTTCGGCGAGCAGGTCGGCGGCCCGGCCGCGGACCTCGCCAGCGGCCAGGCGATGCTCGGCCACGACGCGACGTACACCATCGGCAAGGCCGCCCGGAACGCCGTCGGCGTCTACGGCACCCGCCGGGTCACCGCCCGCATGGTCCTGGACATGCTGGAGCAGACCAACGGCAGGTCCCGGGTCCGTGGCATCAGCGGCTACATAGCCTTCGACCCGGACACGGGGGAGCCGGTGGACCGCCCCCTGGCCCTGGTGGAACTCCGCCGCCCGACGGACTCGGGCGAGGCCGGCGACATCTACCGCTTCGTGGCCCCGCTGCGCACCGGCCGGTGAGGCGAAGCCGTGGAACCACACGGTATCCGCGGGGATTCATGTGGCATCCGTTTCCGGTCATGGCTCTCGGACGGCTTCCAGGGCCGACTGTCTGTCGTGGACGGGGCCGAGGGCTGGCTCTTGGTCGCCGGAGCCGGAGGAGGACCAGCGTCGGTGACGCCGAAATATCCGTGCCGCGGACGATCAAAAGGGCGGCACCCCTTCGATCTCCGGGGATGCCGCCCTTTCCTTTTGCCTGGTCAGGCATACAGAGGCCGTGGCGGGATTCGAACCCACGTAACTCGCTTTGCAGGCGAGCCCCTGAACCACTCGGGCACACGGCCGGGTTGCGGTGCTGTTCCGACTGTAGGCCGCGGGGCGGGGGGTCCGGCAAGGGAGCGGGGCGGGCTGCCATGAAGCCGCAATACGGGGCAACACGAGGTTCATGTAACCCGGTACGGAGCGCCGGGGTCAGGGTTGCGGGCGGGTGTCCCGTACGGCGACCAGGCCGTTGAAGACGCCGATGTACGCGGTGCCGTCCGGGCCGAGGGTGATCGGGGCCCAGTTGTTGTCGTAGAGCGGGCCGGTGCCGGTCAGCCGACGCCAGCGGGTCTGGCCGGTGCGGAAGTCGACGGCGGTCAGGTACCAGGCGTCGATGCCCAGGGGGTGGGGTTCCTTTGTGTAGTAGTAGAGGAGGCCGTTGGCGGTGGAGAGCTTGGCGACGGTGGAGGGGGAGCGTTCCTTGCTCTCCCATACGGTGTCGCAGCCGCTGCCGTCCGGCCGGATGTCGATCCGGGTGATCCCTCCGACGACCGACCTGCCCAGGAGCAGCGAGGTGACGTTCTCGTAGCCGTAGTTGTTCTCCACGACGAGGCTGTTGCCGTAGCCGATGAGGGAGTTGTCGGTGGTGGAGGCGCCGGCGCCGAAGACCGGGACCTTGCAGACCAGGCGGCCGGCGTCCGGTCCGGTGCGGCGCAGGACCAGCACGTTCATCCGGTCGTCGGCGTTGTCGGTGAGGGCGACGTAGGGGTGTGCGGCGTCGCCGAGCAGGGTCGGGGTGGTGCCGGAACCCTGGCTGACGGAGCCGGGTTTGCTGCCGGTACCGCGGTCGTAGGTCCGCCGCCACTGGATCCGCGGAGTGCCCGAGGCGTCCGCGCGCAGGCTGTACAGGGCGTGGTCGGAGACGACGGAGACACCGTCGCGGGCCGCCGAGAAGCTGTTCTGGATCTCCTCGCCGGGCAGCCGGACCGTGCGTACGGTTCCGGTATGCGGGGCGATGGTGCCGATCCGCCCCTTACGGGTCACCCACCAGATCCGGCCGTCCCAGTCGGGCTGGACCGAGGTCACCGGATCGCACTCCCCGCGCGGACGGAGGTTGGTCCAGCCGACGCAGTCGTGCGGGACGTACGGGGTCAGGTCCCAGTCGCGCTCGACGGTGAAGCGCCAGGCGCCGTCGGCGGACCGGTGGTGTGACAGCCGCAGCACGTGCTGGCGGGAGTCGGCCAGGACGACGCGGTCCTGGTCGTCGAGGTAGAAGTAGGCGCCGCCCGAGGTGTCCTTGAAGATCTTGGAGAAGTCCAGGCGGGTGACGGCCTCGACGGTGGAGGGGCGCTGCGGCAGCCGGTACTCGGCGAGCGTGCCCAGGCTCGTCGGGTCGAGGAGCTTGAGGCGGAAGCCCTGGAAGGTGCCGCAGACGGTCAGTATCCGGCCGCCGGAGTCGAAGGTGACGGTCGCGCACTCGCCGCCGAGCGCCGCCATCCGCTCGCTGCTGACGGCCGGGTGCGCGCCGAGCGGCCCGGGGAAGGGGTGGGTGTCGCTGCTGGCACCGTCCCCGTGCATACCGGCCCGCCCGTTGGGCGCCAGGTACGGATGCTGCGGTGGCGCCTGGTCCGCGGGCAGCGGGGTGGCGGTGGCGGGGGCGCCCTCGTACGGGGGGACCAGCCGGTGCCCGGGGGCGGGCGGTATCGGCGCCGCCCGCGCGGCCGGGGCGAGCGCCAGAAGGGCCGGCAGCACGAGCGCGGTGGCCGCGAGCGCCGTGGCCGCACGGGCCCCCAATCCGCTCCGTCCGGGCCCAATGAGCCTGTGTCGCATGGGAGTTCCTCATCCATCCGTCGGCAACGGCGGCCGAGGCTAGGACGGCCGGGCGAAGGAGTCCATGGCTTCCGGCGCGCCGCCACGGAGCGTTCATACGGCCCGACGGCCGGCGTCGGGTACCTGCGGCGGCCGCCGCCCTGCGGCGTAGGACCGACGACCGACCCGATCCCCGTCTCCCGACAGGGGCGCACCCGGCCTACGGCCCTTACGCTGGCCGGATGACCGCTGATCGCCCCGCCCTGACCGCCCCGCCCGGCGAGGAAACCGACGACGACACCGCCGACGGCGTCCTCGGCCGCGCCCACCGGGCCCTGACCCTGGGCATCATCTCCGTCGTCTCCCTCGTCGCCTTCGAGGCCAGCGCCGTGAACACCGCCATGCCGGTCGCCGCCCGCGCCCTGGACGGCATCGGCCTGTACGCCTTCGGTTTCTCGGCCTTCTTCACCGCGAGCCTGTTCGCGATGGCGCTCTCGGGCGAGTGGAGCGACCGGCGCGGGCCGCTCGCCCCGCTGTTCACCGGGATCGCCGCGTTCGGCACCGGGCTGCTGATCGCCGGCGGCGCGCAGAGCATGGGCATGTTCATCGCGGGCCGCGGAGTGCAGGGCGTCGGCGGCGGGCTCGTGGTGGTGTCGCTGTACGTCGTCGTCGGCCGCGCCTACCCCGAGCGGCTGCGCCCGTCGATCATGGCGTCGTTCTCGGCGGCCTGGGTCGTGCCGGTGATCGTCGGCCCGCTGGTCGCCGGGACCGTCACCGAACAGCTCGGCTGGCGCTGGGTCTTCCTCGCCATCCCCGTGCTGATACTGCTGCCGCTCGCGGTGATGCTGCCGGCCCTGCGCGCCCTGCCGCGTACGGCGCCGGGCCCGCGCGGCGGTGTGCGGCACGTCCTGACCGACCGGCGCTGCCGGCTCGCGCTGGCCGTCGCGGTGGGCGCGAGCCTGCTGCAGTACGCGGGCCAGCACCCCTCCTGGTCCGCGCTGGTGCCCGCGGCCGCCGGGCTGGCCCTGCTGGCACCGGCCATAGTGCGGCTGCTGCCCCGCGGCACGTTCCGGGCGGCGCGCGGCCTGCCGTCCGTCGTACTGATGCGCGGCCTGGCGGCCGGTGCGCTGGTCGCCGCCGAGAGCTTCATCCCGCTGATGCTGGTCACCCAGCGCGGCCTGTCCGCGACGCTCGCCGGTCTCTCCCTCACCGGCGGCGGCCTGACCTGGGCGCTCGGCTCGTACGTCCAGAGCCGCCCGCGCCTCGAACCGCACCGGGAACGCCTGATGGGCCTGGGCATGCTGCTCCTGGCGACGGCGATCGCCATGGTGCCGCTGGCCCTGCTCGACGGGGTCCCGGGCTGGATCGTCGCGGCGGCCTGGACGGTCGGCGGCTTCGGCATGGGCCTGAACATCTCCAGCGGCGGCGTGCTCCTCCTCAAGCTGTCCCGCCCTGAGGAGGCCGGCAGCAACTCCGCGTCCCTGCAGATGTCGGACGCGCTGGGCAATGTCACCTTCGTCGGCATCAGCGGCGTCCTCTTCGTCGCCTTCGGCGGCGGCGCGATCGCTGCGCATGCCCCCGCGGCAACCGCCGCCGGCTCGGCCGCCCATCCGGCGGCCTTCGCGGCGGTGTTCGCGGCGATGGCGGGGGTTGCGGGGGTGGGGGCGGGGGTGTCTGCTCGCCTGAAGCCGAAGGCTTGACTTCTGGCGTTCTCGGCCCCTCCGCTGCGCTTGGCTGGCTGCCGGCGTTTTCGGCTTCCCGCCGTGGGGGTTGTTCGCCGTTGCGCCTGCGGCGGGCGGTGCCGCTGCGCGGGGCTTTTCGGGTGCCGGTGACGGTCCTCCGGGGCCTGGTGTGTGGACTGCTTCGCCGCCCATCCACAGCAGCGGCTGTTCGCCGGTCGTGGCGTCGTAGCGGAACCACAGACTGCAGGTGAAGTCGTGGGTTCCCAGGGGCAGGGAGTT
>NZ_JBSFYC010000035.1:0-81917 GCF_053595675.1 Streptomyces sp. NPDC002446
CCTGCGGCCCGTGGACGCCGAGATTGTCGAGGGCGCGGGCACCGCAACGGTCGGCGTCCTGGCCGAACTGTTCCCCAGCCTCCTGCCGGCCGGCCGTCGTGTGTGCTGGAAGCGCCGTACGAAGGTCACCGCGAGTTCTGGGTCGCCGGTGGCGAGTCCGGACAGCAAGGCCTCGTCCGGGATGCGGCCCACTGGGAACCCAAACCCCTGCATACCCGTATATACGGACCGTCCCGGCCCGGGGATTCCCTGGCGACGGCGGAAGCCCACCTCCCCATTGTCAGCCCGAACCGGGACCGGCCGTGCCGTCCCGGGCCCGACCGCCGGCCCGCAGCCGGAGGGCCGCGCGCCTCAACACGGTGGTCGTCATGGTCACGGAGCGTGGCCGGACATGGCTCGCCGCACCCGGCGCAGGCGGCACGAAGTGGCCCACAAATATGACGCCTGATTGTCCTGCAGGCGTGCGCCACTGTCTGTGTACGGTCAGGTCATGTCCACGCTGCTCCCGCCTGCGGGCCCCCAACGCATGCTTGCCCTCGCCCAGTTGAGCAATTCCGTGGGTGACGGCGCGTACTACGTCACCTCGGCGCTCTACTTCACCCATGTCGTCGGTCTCGCACCCGCCAGGATCGGCCTCGGCCTCACCCTGGCCTGGGCGGTCGGCTCGGTCGTCGGGGTGCCGCTCGGCCGGATCGCGGACCGGCGCGGCCCGCGGGGCACGGCGGTGCTGCTCGCCCTCGCGACCAGCGCCGCGGTCGCGTCCTTTCTGGTCGTGCGGGACTTCGTGCCGTTCCTCGCGGCCGCCGTCCTCTACGCCACCGCGCAGTCGGGCCTCGCCGCCGCCCGGCAGGCGCTGCTCGCCGGCCTGGTCTCCAAGGAGGAGCGCACCCGTGCGCTCGCCCATCTGCAGTCGACGCTCAACGCGGGCCTCGCGGTCGGTGCCGCACTCGGCGGGCTCGCGCTCTCCGCGGCGACCCGCTCGGCCTATCTCGCGGTCTTCGCGATAGACGCCCTGAGCTTTCTGCTCTGCGCGCTCCTCCTACTGAGGCTGCCTGTAGTCGCGCCCGCCCCCTTGGTCCGCGGTGCAAAACTCGAAGTCCTTCGGGACCGGCCGTACGCCGTCGTGACGCTGCTCAACACCGTGCTGCTGCTGCGGATGCCGCTGCTCAGCCTCGGCCTGCCCCTGTGGATCACCGAGCGCACCGACGCCCCCGAGTGGCTGGTCTCCGGGCTCTTCATCCTCAACACCGGTGCGGTGATGCTCTTCCAGGTCCGTGCCGCTCGCTCGGTCACCGGACTGTCCACGGCAGCCCGTGCCCTCCGTCGATCCGGTGCGCTCATGCTCCTGACCTGCGGGGTCTTCGCGTTCTCGGGTGGCCGTTCGCCCTGGGTCGCGGTCGCCGCCCTGGTCGGCGGCTCGGTGCTGCTGGTCGCCGCCGAGATGCTCCAGTCCGCCGGTTCCTGGCAACTCGGCTTCGACCTGGCACCGGCGGGGCGCATCGGTGAGTACCAGGGCTTCTTCGGCACCGGCACCACCGTCGCCCGCACGCTCGGGCCGGTGATGCTCACCGGGCTGCTCCTGGGAATGGGCGCGACAGGCTGGCTGCTGCTCGGCGGTCTGTTCCTGCTGGCGTCGTACGCGTTGGGCCCGGTGGCGCGGTGGGCGGCGGGAACCCGCGGCGAGCACTCCCTCGCCGCCGCGGCTGCCCGGACCGTCTGACGCGCAGGCGTGCGTCCGACTGCCTCATCTGCGGCGAAAGGCCTGGCGATAGGCGCTGGGCGAGATGCCGACCGTGGTGGTCAGGTGCTGGCGGAGCGAGGCGGCGGTGCCGAAGCCCGCGTGGGCGGCGATGTGATCGACCGACAGATCGGTGGTCTCCAGGAGCCGTCTGGCGTGATCGACCCGCTGCCGGGTGAGCCACTGGCCCGGCGGCATTCCGACCTCGTCGCGGAATCGCCGGCAGAACGTGCGGAGGCTCATCCGGGCATGCGCCGCCAGCTCGGCCAGGGTGAGCGGCCGGTGCAGTTGTTGCAGGGCCCAGGCGCGGGTGGCGGCCGTGGTGGCGGCCGAGGGCTCCGGCACGGGGCGGTCGACGTACTGGGCCTGGCCGCCTTCGCGCCACGGTGGCACCACACAGAGCCGGGCCACCCGGTTGGCGACCTCGCTGCCGTGGTCGCGGCGCACCAGATGCAGGCAGAGGTCGACGCCGGCCGCGACCCCCGCCGCCGTGAGGATCTGGCCGTTGTCGACGAACAGCACATTGGCGTCCACCTGGACCTGCGGAAAGGTCTGCTGGAAGTGGTCGGCCTCGTTCCAGTGCGTGGTGGCCGGGCGGCCGTCGAGCAGTCCGGCGGCGGCGAGGACGTAGGAGGCGGTGCAGATCGAGACGATGCGGGCGTCGGCGGGCAGGAGGGCGAGAGCCTCGGCCAGTTCGTCGGGCAGCCAGTCCCGTTGATCGTCGGGCCCGCAGGTGAACGGCGGGATGACGAGGGTGTCCGCCGTGCGCAGCGCCTCCCTCCCGTGGGCCACGGTGATGGCGAAGTCCGCGCTGGTGAGGACCGGGTCGCCGGCCAGGCTGCAGGTGGCGACCTCGTACAGCGGCTCCCCGTCGGGCCCGGCCGCCGTGCCGAAGATCCGTACCGGAATGCTGAGTTCGAAGGGGTAGACGCCTTCGAGGGCCAGGACCACGACACGATGCATGGCAAGATTCTTTCAGATCATGGCAGTCATGCCACTCGTCGTCTGGCCCGGAGGACGAGAACCTTGATCCATACGGGCCGGAAGGGCCCAAGGAGAGCAGGGGGATGACGATGCGTGCGATCGGCCAGGACGGCTTCGGCGGGCCCGGCGTACTGAAGGTGATCGAGGCGGAGCGCCCGGCGCCGGGGCCGGCCGAGGTGCTGGTGCGGGTCCACGCGGCCGGGGTCAATCCGACCGACTCCTGGCACCGGGCCTCCGGCGGACTGGCCGGCGCCGTGGTCCGGCTCGGCTGGGACGTCTCCGGTGTCGTCGAGGAGGTCGGCCCGGGAGTGACCCTACTGGCCCCCGGCGACGAGGTGTTCGGCCTGCCGCGCCACCCGCTCCCCGCGGGCACCTACGCCGAGTATGTGACCTCCCCGGCCCGGCACCTGGTCCGCAAGCCCGCCGGGCTGACCCATGTGCAGGCCGCCGCGCTGCCGCTGGCCGCGCTCACCGCCTGGCAGGCCCTGGTCGACGTCGCCGAGGTGCGCCCCGGCCAGCGAGTGCTGATCCACGCGGCGGCGGGCGGCGTCGGCCACCTCGCCGTACAGATCGCCAAAGCCCGCGGCGCCCATGTGATCGGCACCGCCCGCTCGGCCAAGCACGCCTTCCTGCGCGGACTCGGCGCCGACGAACTGGTCGACTACACCGAGGCCGACTTCGAGACGGCCATCGAACCCGTCGACGTGGTCATCGACACGATCGGCGGCGACTACGGGCCGCGCTCACTGCGCACCCTGCGCCCCGGCGGCGTCCTGGTCTCGCTCGCCTCCCCGGCCGAGGCGTACCTGGCCGACGAGGCCGGCCCCCTCGGACTCCGCGCCGCCTTCATGATCGTCGAAGCCGACCGGGCGGGCATGCGGGAGATCGCCGCCCTTGCCGACGCGGGTCTGCTCCGGCCCGAGATCGACACCGTGCTCCCGCTCGACCAAGCCGCCAAGGCCCACGAACTGGGCGACGGCCGCCGCACCACCGGCAAGATCGTCCTCTCCCTCACCGACTGACGGAAAGACACTCCCACGATGACCACCTTCGTCCTCATACCCGGCGCCTGGCACGGTGCCTGGACCTACGAACCGCTGGCCCGGCAACTGCGCGAACACGGACACCAGGTCCACCCCCTCACCCTCACCGGGGTGGGGGACCGCCGGCACCTGCTCACCTCCACGGTGAACCTCGACACCCACATCGCCGACGTCGTCAACCTCCTGACGGACCAGCAGATCACCGACGCCGTTCTGGTCGGCCACAGCTACGGCGGCATGGTGATCACGGGCGCCGCCGACCGCGTCCCCGAGCGGGTGGCCGGACTGGTCTACGTCGACGCCATGGTCCCCGAGGACGGGGACTCGTGCTGGTCCCTCGTCACCGACCAAGAGCGCGCCTGGTACCTCGAAGGCGTGGGCGAGACCGGCTACACCAGCGCACCGCTGCCGTTCTTCGACCCCCGGGCCACCCCTCACCCGCTGGCTTCCCTGCTCCAGTCCGTCCGCTTGCAGGGCGGGCTCGACCGCTACCGCAGCAGGGACTACGTCTACGCCACCGGCTGGCCCGGGCGGTCCCCCTTCACCGCGCTCCACGAACGACTGCGGAGCGACCCCGCCTGGCGCACCCACGCCGTGGCCTCCGGCCACAACGTGATGCGGGACGCCCCTGACGAACTGCTGAAGATCCTGCTGACGGCTGCGGGGGAGTGATGAGGTAGCCGCCGGGGCGCGGAAGGAGGGGGGACCGGGGGCCGGGAGGCGGCCCCGGACCGTCGCGGCTCCCGCGCCCTGTTACTTTCTCTGGCGTGAGCAGGTCAAACGAATTCCCTCCAGGCCCGTACGGCGGTCCGCCAGGCCCGTACAGCAGTCCGCCGCCGGGTTCTCCTGTGGCTCCCGCGGCTCCCGCGGCTCCCGCAGCCCCCGGCGCCGCGCCCGAAGTCGCTGCCGAGCCCGCGGCCCGTAAGCGGAAGCTCCCCAAATCGCCCGTCAAGAAGCCCAATTGGGATGCCTGGTCGGCCGGGAAGTCAGTAGGCATGATCCTGCTGATGCTTCCGGTGCTGGCCGTGGTGGCCTTTGTCGCGCAGATCATCGAGGCGCTGTACTACGCGGCGGTGTGCCTCTTTTACGTGGTCACCAGCCCGTACTGGATCACCCGGACCATCTGGCGGGCCCTCCGCCCGGTGGAGACGGCGGAGCATGCGGCCCGCCGGGCCGAGGCCCGAGAGGTCATCAGCGTCACGTCGAAGGGCTGCGGCTGTGTGGTGGCCGTCCTGGCGATTCTCGCGGCGATCATCGTCGTGGTGGCGCTGGCCAACTACTGACCAGCGGCGGGTGAACGGGCCGCGGACCCGCAGCCCGGCCGAGCTCACGCTCACGCCGTGAGCTCGGCCAGGACCTCCTCCAGCCAGCGCACATGTGCGTCCAGCGCGCGGCCCTTGTAGTCATGGACGTGATCGAGGATCCGTGCCATCCGTGCGCGGTCCACCTCCGGCAGCCACGGCTCCTCGCGGATCTCCCGCGCCCGGAACCGCTCCGCCTGGGCGTGCCGGGCCGCCAACTCGGTGCGGACGAGACGTACCTGCTCCGCCTCGCTCAGGAAGATCGCGAAGGTGTAGCGGATCACGAATTCGGGGTCGCCGAAGTCGGGCGACGGCGTGTACGGCTCGGCGAGGCGCTCCCGCAGCACCAGCCGGCCGGCGTCCGTGACGCGGTACACCTTCGAGTCCGGACGCCCTTCGTTGCGCTCCACGGTGTAGTCGATCCAGCCGTCGGCGCACATACGGCCCAGCGTCCGGTAGATCTGGCTCTGCTGGGTACGCGGGCGGATCATCCGGCCCATCTCACTGTCCAGCCAGCGCTTCAGGTCGTAGCCCGTACAGGGACGCATCGCCACGAATCCGAGCAGCACATGCTCGATCTTCATCTCCGACTCATCACCTCTCACCTATGCCACTAGTCACCTATGGCACTCGGCATCTATGCTCTGCGCGCCCGGAGCCGTATCCGGGCGCGTCCCTGCCGTCAGGAGACCCTATGCCTCTGCCTGCGAGAGTCCTGCGCCGAGCGCGCAGGATCGTGCTGTCCCTCACCGTCGCCGCCACCGCCCTCGCCCCCGTGTCCGCCCAGGCCGATCAACCCGGCCAGCCCGCAAGCCGGACCCTCGTCGTGCGCACCGAGAACGGCTGGGTGCGCGGCGAGGCCACCGCCGACGGGCGGCAGTTCCTCGGCATTCCCTACGCCCAGGCGCCCGTCGGCGATCTGCGCTGGCGGGCGCCGCGGCCCGCCGCCGACTGGCACGGGGTCAGGGACGCCACCCGGTACGGCAACTACTGCGCGCAGAACACCTACTGGGCACCCGGCTACGAGAAGCGGCACACCACCGAGGACTGCCTCGGCGTCAACGTCTACACGCCGAGCCCGGCCGCCGGCCGCCACCGCGGCAAGCTCCCCGTCATGGTCTGGATCCACGGCGGCGGCAACATCGGAGGCGCCGGCCGCGACATCGTCCCCGACACCTTCGCCCGCCGCAGCAAAACCGTCGTCGTCACCCTCAACTACCGCCTCGGTGCCCTCGGCTTCCTCGCCCTCCCCGGCACCAAGGGCAACTTCGCCCTGCTCGACCAGCAGCAGGCGCTGCGCTGGGTGCGGGCCAACATCGGCCGCTTCGGCGGCGACCGCACCCGGGTCACGCTCGCCGGTGAGTCGGCGGGCGGCAGTGCGGTCTGCGCCCAGCTCGCCTCACCGGGCAGCCGCGGTCTCTACCGGGCCGCCATCATCCAGAGCGGCGCCTTCGGCGACTGCGCGGGCAGCACCCGTGAGGAGGCCGAAGCCGCCGGTACGGCCTTTGCCGCAAAGCTGGGCTGCGACCAGCCGGCGACCGCGGCCGACTGCCTGCGCGCCAAGCCCGTGCGGGAGATCCTCGACGCCCAGAGGGGCACCGGCCCCGACACCTGGCGCTACACCGTCGGCGGCCGCGAACTGCCGCTCCAGCCCGCGTACGCCTTCACCACCGGCCGCGCCTCCCACGTCCCCGTCATGAACGGAGCCAACAGCAAGGAGGGACTCGTCTTCGCCTACGACACCTTCGACCGCTGGGGCACCCCGCTGACCGCCGGCGCCTACCCGAAGGCCCTCACCTCCGCCTTCGGCGAGCGGACCGGGGCAAGAGCCCGCGACCGCTACCCGCTCAGCGCCTACGAACGACCTGGCTACGCCTACGCCGCAGCCTTCGGCGACCACCTCTTCGCCTGCCCGGCGCTACGGACCGGTCCGCGCCTCGCCCAGCGCGGCCGGGTCTACGGGTACGAGTTCGCCGACCGCACCTCCCCGCGGTTCGCCTCGCTCCCGCAGCATGCCGACTTCGACTTCGGCGCCACCCACGCGGCCGAGCTGAACTACCTGTTCAAGCCGTACGGGCGCCGAGCGGACCTCAACGCCGAGCAGCGTGCCCTGTCCGCGCAGATGACCGCGTACTGGGGCTCGTTCCTCCACGGCTCGGCACCGCGCGCCAACGGGCAGCAGGCCATGCCGGAGCAGGGCTCGCGGCCGGGCCGGGTGCTGCGGCTGCGCACCGCCTCCGAGGGCGGCAACGCGATCACGACGGCGCTGCGGGCCGAACACCGCTGCGACATGTGGGACGCGGCCGACTCCTGACAGGGATCAGGCAGTCGGCCCCGGAGCCGGGCGAGCGCGCTAGGGCTTTTCCGATCCTGACCCGTCGGACAGGCCCTGGCGTCCTTCGTGCTGGCGCGCGTCGTCCTCCGCGCGCGGCCAGTGCCGTCCCTCAAGTTCCTCGGCGCTGCGGTTGAGCCGGACCAGTACGTCCTCCAGCTCCCGCACCTCCTCGGCCGACCAGCCGGCGACCACCCGGGCCAGGCACGAGCGGTTGACTTCGCGGTCGGCGGCGAGCCGGTGCCCGCCCTCCTCGGTGATCCGCAGCTTGCGGGCCATACCGCCCTCGGGGTCCGCGACGCGTTCGGCCAGACCGCAGCGCAGCAGCGCCGCCGTCTGGCGGTTCACGGTCGAGGTGTCGAGCCCGAACGCCTCCGCCAACTGCCCGATGGACATGGGGCCTTGGGTGTCGATCCGGCTGAGCAGCAGATAGGCCGAACGTTCCAGACGCTCGGGGTCCCGCTCCCGGCGATTCATCACCTGGTGCCGCGAGAGCAGCATCAGCTCCCGCTCCAGTCTCTCCAGCACCACGCTTCCCGCTCTCCTTCCCGGCACTGCATCGTCCCGAGTCCAGGGCTCATAAGCTCCCGAGCCCAGGACTCATAAGCTCACGGGCCCCCGGGCCCTGGCCCGGATCCGCGACACAGGGGACGCAGGGACAACTCAGGCATTCCGGCCCTCGCCCGGCAATGTGCATGATACACATCCCGGTGCGATGTGCATGATGCACATCGTGTGTACTATGCATATCTGCCCATGGGTCCCCGGGCCGTTCCCCCAGACCCCGGACCCCGGACCCCGGGCATCGAGCGAGCCCGAGCCTGAACCTCTAGGCGGTATACGTGTCATCCCCTCACCGAGCCCTCCAGGCGCGTTCGCGCACCGGAGGCCCGATCGTCGCGGTGCTCGCGTTCGCGGGCATCGTCGTCGCCGTGATGCAGACCCTCGTGGTGCCGCTAATCGCCGAGCTGCCGCACCTGCTGCACACCACGACCTCCAACGCCTCCTGGGTGATCACCGCCACACTGCTCGCCGGAGCCGTCGCCACCCCCGTCATGGGGCGCCTCGGCGATATGTTCGGCAAACGGCGGATCCTCTTCTGCAGCCTCGGACTGCTCATCGTCGGCTCGCTGATCTGCGCGTTCACCTCGGATCTGGTGCCGATGGTGGTGGGCCGCACGCTGCAGGGCGGGGCGATGGGGGTGATCCCGCTCGGCATCAGCATCATGCGCGACGAGGTGCCCGCCGAGCGGATGGGCTCGGCCATGGCGCTGATGAGCTCCTCGCTGGGCGTCGGCAGCGCGCTCGGCATGCCGGCCGCCGCCTATGTGGCCCAGCACGCCGACTGGCACGTGCTGTTCATGGGGTCGGCCGGGCTGGCCGCGCTCGCGCTGCTGCTGGTCGCGCTGTTCGTCCCGGAGTCGCCGCTCCGCGCTCCCGGGCGCTTCGACCTCATCGGCGCGGTCGGGCTCTCCGCGGGGCTGGTCTGTCTGCTGCTCGGGATCTCCAAGGGCGGCGACTGGGGCTGGGGGAGCGGCACCACGCTCGGCCTGTTCGCGGCCTCGGCGCTGATCCTTCTCGCCTGGGGCGCCGTCGAACTGCGCGTGGAGCAGCCGCTGGTCGACCTGCGGACCACCGCACGCCGCCAGGTGCTGCTGACCAACCTCGCCGCGATCGCCATCGGCTTCGCGATGTACGCGATGTCGCTGGTGCTCCCGCAGCTCCTGCAGCTGCCGAAGGCCACGGGGTACGGGCTGGGGCAGTCCATGGTGGTCGCGGGGCTGTGCGTGGTGCCCGGCGGCATAGTGATGATCCTGCTCAGCCCGGTCTCCGCCAAGATCTCGGCGGCCCGCGGCCCCAAGGTCTCCCTGATGCTGGGCACCGTCGTCATCGCCATCGGCTATGTGTCGGCGCTCGGGCTGGTGCACGCGGTCTGGCAGACGCTGATCGTCTCCGCCCTCATCGGCGGCGGCATCGCACTGGCCTACGCGGCCATGCCCGCCCTGATCATGGGTGCGGTGCCCCCCTCGGAGACGGCCGCCGCCAACGGCCTCAACACCCTGATGCGCTCGATCGGCACCTCAACGGCCAGCGCGGTCCTCGGTGTCGTGCTCTCCCATATGACCCAGCCGCTGGGCGGTGTGCCGCTGCCGTCCATGGACGGATTCCGCACCTCCTTCATCATCGCCTGCGCGGCCTGCGTGGTGGCCCTGCTGATCGCGGCGTTCCTGCCGGGACGGGGCTCGGGCGCACATACCCCGTCAACTCCGCTGGCCGGTACGGCCGTTGGTGATACGGCCCCGGATCCGGCGGCTCCGGCCGAGACGGCCCTGGCCGAGACGGTCCCGGCTGACGCGGTCCCGGCCGAGGCGGTCCCGGTCGAGACGGTCCCCGCTGACGCGGTCTCGGCCGATGCCGTCCCGTTCGACGCCGTCCCAGCCGGGGCCGGGTTCCACGGCCTGGTGCGGGACGCCGACGGCGAGGTGCTGGGCGGCGCCGCCCTCACCCTCATCTCGACGGACGGACGGCAGCTGGGCCGCACGGTCTCCCGCCCCGACGGCCGGTACGCACTGGACGCCCCGACCGCCGGCCCGTACGTCCTCATAGCGGCCGCCGACGGCCACCAACCGCAGGCCGCCGCGGTCACGGCGGCGGCAACCCCGGTCCCGTACGGCATCGTGCTGCCCCGCGCGACCGGACCGGCCGGTTCGCGGGTGCGGGGCACCGTACGTGCCGGGGAGGGGCGCCGTCCGCTGAAAGATGCCCGGCTCACGCTGCTGGACGCCACCGGGGACGTGGTGCGCACCACCCTCACCGACGCCGACGGCGCCTACACCTTCACCGACCTGACCGCGGGTGAGTACTCCCTCATCGCCAGCGGCTACCCGCCCGTGGCCTCGGCGCTGACCGTCGAGGGCCGAGGCACGGACGGCTTCGACATGGAACTGACGCACCCCACGGCGCAGTAGGCGACTCACCGCACGGCCGGAATGCCATGACCGGCCGGACGGCTTACCCCTACACGGTCACTAACTGCCCACCACACCGGTCACCACCTGCTAACCACACCGGTCACCACCTGCCAACGCCCCCACCGACTCCGACTCTTACCTACAAGGAGCACCCCATGACCACCACCCCCGCCTCCCGCGCGGCCGAGATCCTCTCCCGGCCCGTCGCGCTGAACGGACTGACCGTCCCCAACCGCATCGTGATGGCGCCGATGACGCGCATGTTCTCCCCGGGCGGTGTCCCCGGTGAGGACGTGCGGTCGTACTACGCCCGTCGCGCCGCCGCGGGTGTGGGCCTGATCGTCACCGAGGGGACCTACGTCGGCCATGAATCGGCCGGGCAGAGCGACCGTGTGCCGCGGTTCCACGGCGAGGAGCAGCTGGCGGGGTGGGCGAAGGTCGCCGAGGACGTGCACGCGGCGGGCGGCACCATCGTTCCGCAGCTGTGGCACATCGGCATGGTGCGCAAGCAGGGCGATGCGCCCTACGCCGACGCCCCCGCCGTCGGCCCCTCCGGCATACGCGTCGACGGCACCGAGGGCACCGGCAAGGCGATGACCCAGCGCGACCTGGACGACGTCATCGGCGCCTTCGCCGAGGCCGCCGCGGCCGCCGAGCGCATCGGCTTCGACGGCGTCGAACTGCACGGCGCCCACGGCTACCTCCTCGACCAGTTCCTGTGGGCGAGGACGAACCGCCGCAGCGACGCCTACGGTGGCGACGCGGTGGCACGTACGAAGTTCGCGGCGGAGATCGTGGCCGCGGTCCGTGAGACCATCTCGCCCGACTTCCCGGTGATCTTCCGCTACTCGCAGTGGAAGCAGGAGGCCTACGACGCCAGGCTCGCCGAGACCCCGGAGGAGCTGGAGGCGATCCTGGCCCCGCTCGCCGCGGCCGGTGTCGACGTCTTCCACGCCTCCACCCGCCGCTACTGGAACCCGGAGTTCGAGGGCTCGGACCTGAACCTGGCGGGCTGGACCAAGAAGCTCACCGGCAAGCCCACCATCACCGTCGGCTCGGTCGGCCTCGACGGTGACTTCATCCGCGCGTTCGCCGGCGAGGGGGCCGCGGTCGGCAGCATCGACAACCTCCTCGACCGCCTGGAGCGCGACGAGTTCGACCTGGTCGCCGTGGGCCGCGCCCTGCTCCAGGACCCCCAGTGGGCGGCGAAGGTCCTGGGCGACCGGGCCGAGGAGCTGAAGCCGTACGACGCGTCCGCGGTGAAGACGCTGAGCTAGGCGTACCCCGCGGGCCCCGTCAAGGGGCAGCGGCCCCGGATGCGGGAGGGCACCGGTTCGCGCCGGTGCCCTCCCGCCGTTCCAGTTCGGCCTACGCACACGTGCGTACGGGCAGTTGGCAGGTCTTCGGACTCGCGGGCAAGTCTGCCGTGCAGACACCTACTGGCCGTCGCTTCCCGGACCACTGCGTGGGTCCATTGCGTATGACGGCGGTCGTTCCCGCTCACCGCTGCGGGGCAGTCCCGGATTCCCACCGGGTTCCCTCTTACGACGCGTCCGTCTGGCTGACGGTGCGAACCAGCTGCGGATCACAGACTAGCTGTACCGGCCCGGAGCGTTCGGCGCGCGCCGAGGTCAGCGGCGCGCGCTACACCAGCGCGATCACCAGCGTCTGGACCGGCGCCTGCCGTCTGTCCGGCGGTCAGCGCGCGGATGGTGCGCAAGGGGCCAGTGGGGTGGTCTTTGCGTCCGTGCCTTATCGAAACGGCGGTGAAGGGAAGGACAGAGGCTGATCACTGTCTCTGTCTTCAGGAGGATTCATGCGCATCCGCGCCACGCTCTTCGCAGTAACCCTGGCCGGCGCCGCTCTGCTCGGCGGTGCGGCCACCGCCGCCGCCGACCCCGGCCCGAGCGACTCCCGCCCCGGTTCGGGCTTCGAGGCGGACGTCTCCGACGCCCCCATGGGCAAGGACCCCATGGCCGCAGAATCGAAGGCGTCGGGTCGCGAGGCGGCGGATGACGGCGGGCTGCTCGGCCGCCTCGCGGGCATGTGACCTCGGGTTCTCTGAGTTCCGGGAGTTCCCCGAGGGTGTGAGCCGCGCCGGGCGCCGACGGGACTGTTCCGTCGGCGCCGCGGCGTTGCCGGTCGGTTGCTGACCGGCTGTCAGTTCTTGACCGGGACGATGGACATCAGCCCGCTGAAGTACGTGACCGGCACCGTGTCCGTCTTGTTGGTGGTCGTTCCGCTGCTGGTCGAGGACGTCTCGGAGGACGAGAGCCCCGCACCGAACGAAATGACCTTGTCGAAACTCGCGTTGATCTGACCCGACACCGCCTTCTCCAGGCCCTGCTGCCGGATCTGCTGCTCGCTCAGCGTCACCGAGGTGAACTTGACCTCCCGCTGGATCGAGAAGACATAACTGCGCTGCGCCGGATCCAGACCGGCGAGCGTCAGCTTGCCGACCAGATGCGTGGTGATCAGGATGCCGGGAGGCGTCCCGGTGGTCGCCGGGTTGCCCGCCGTGGCGGTGGAGTAGATCGAGGGATAGGTCACCCAGTGGGTGGACGAGCCGTCGACCACGATGTCCAGGGGTTTGTTCGCAGCGACCTTGCCGTTGAGGATGACGCTGGGCGCCGCGGGCACCACATTGTCCTGGCTGAGCACCGGCTTGCCGTCCTGGAAGATCGCGATGGCGAACCGGCCGCGCTCCCAGTCCGCCTCGCTGGGACCGAAACTGACCGGGGCGAAGCTGAACACGAACGACCGGTTGTCCGAGCCGATCGGCACGGGCGGCCGGGGAGTGGGCCGGGGCGCCGGAGCGGGAGGCTTCGGTGCGCCGGTGCCGCCGTCGCCGGAGCCGGTGTGCGTACCGGGCCCAGGGGTACCAGGGGTGCCGCCCGGGTGAGGGTCCGTTCCCCCGGTTCCCGGGGGCGTGGTGCCTCCGGTTCCGGTGCCCCCGCCCGGCGTACCGCCGCCCGGGGTCCCGGTGCCGCCGCCGGACGGAGTTCCGGGGCCGCTTCCCGTGCCGGGGGTGCCCGTCCCCGTGCCGCCGCCCGTCCCGGTGCCCGGAGCCGAGCCGGTGCCGGGAGTGCCGGGCGCACCGGGCGCACCGGGGTTCTTGCCCGCGAGGCCGGCCGCGTTGCTCGCGAGCGAGGTCAGCAGCGCGGCGATCTCCTTCTGCATCGACATGTCGCGGAAGATGTCGCCCTGGCCGAGGAGCTGCAGGGCCGCCGCCATGCCCACCGGGTCGGGAGCCTGCGGCGGCTGGACGATGGTCACGGCCGAGGCGGGCAGCCCCGAGGGCGTCGTGGAGACGACCACCTCCCGGCTCGCCGTGGACACCGGAGCGATCTGCGGGGCACTGTCCGGATCGGGCGACTTCTGCCAGTCCCAGAACCGGGTGTTGTCGATGACCTCCGCGGAGTTGCAGTGGCCGAGTTTGGCCTCCGCGAAGACCCCGCGCGTCGGCAGGCTGACCAACTGCTCGCTACGGGCGGGATCCACCTCCGGAAGGCGCACCCGCCCCTCGTCCGAGTCGTCGAACAGGGCCGGGTCGAGCGGGAAGGCCGTGGAGTCCCCGAGCACTTCCAGGGCGCGGTTCTCGACAGCCTGGAACAGCGGGCGCGTGGTGTCCCCGACGGTGAGGCGGCAGCCGGCCAGCTCCGTCCACCGGGCATTGGGGTCCTCGCCGAGCCGGATCAGCCGGTAGTAGTGCTCGCGGTTCTGCACCAAGTGCCTGCGCAGCCGGATCCGCAGCAGGTTCTCCTCGTCGCTGAGCCGCTGGAACGGGGTCGGCGCGGGCGCGGGCTCCGGCGCCTGACGGGCCGCCAGCGACCAGGTCGTCGACGGCTTCTGGAACAGCTTGCCGCTGGGCTCGTCGACCAGCAGGTGGGTGATGCCCGCGGTGTCCACGGCCGTGACGACCAGATGCTCCACGGCGACGTCGTCGTTCCTGCCCTCGGTGTGGGGCGGGGTCAGGGTCACCGAAATCGTCCGCAGATCCCGCCAGTTGACGCGCTCGTCGGGCCTGGGCACACCCGCGAGATCGACCATGGCGTGGGTGTGCTGGAAGTCGCCGGGATTCTGCAGATGGGTCGGATCGGGGTCCCAGTCGCTGTGCTGCGGACGGACCAGATTCGTCACCTTCTGGCCGCCGTCCGGCGCACGCTGGGTCAGGGTGACCGTCGTGGGCACCCGGTCCTGGAAGTTGGACAGGTCACCGATGGTGAAGCGGAACTGGAAGAGGATGAACTCGACACTGCCCGGGTCGGGCGGCACCGGGACCTCGGGCTGGAGTTCCTGCCAGGCCGCGTACTTCTCCACCGCATCGAATCCGCCGGCCAGCTGCGGATCGAGCAGCCCGGCCTGCAGCAGGCGCCGGTAGCGGACGATGACCAGCTCGTCGTCGAGGTTCGGAGACCCGGCGGGCAGCAGCACCGCCGGACGCACCGTGCCGCGCTCGACGAGCACCCGGAAGTGCCGCAGCACCTCGTAGTAGAGCAGGGTCATCGCATGCGCGTGATTGTGGTTGCGTACGGTCCGGGTCTGCGCGGTGGAGGTCTCCGCCTGCCGGGACTGCACGACCACCGTGCTGCGCATATCGCGTACGGAGGTGGAGTGCTGGCGGATCTGGTCGTGCAGGTTCTGCACGGTGTCCGCCGAGACACTGCGGTCGCCGGTCGTCGTGGCGTAGCCGCCGCCGATCGCGGCGGAGCCGCCGAACATGCCCATCGACGCCGCGCCCGCCGCGCCGGCCATCACCGAGCCGCCGCGCTGCCACTCGTTGACGGCGCCCTTGACCACCTCGTCGACCGTCCGGTCGCGGGTGAGCGCGTGCTCCAGGTCGTCCGTGAGGGCGATGTCCTCCAGCCGGCTGTCCGTCGAGGTGCGCGACCAGTCCACGACCGCGAGCTGCACCTGCTCGCCCGGTGCCAGCGGCAGGCTGTAGGTGACCTGGCCGAGCCCGTGCCCCACGGGGATCCAGGTGACGTCGTAGCTGATGACCAGGGCGATCGGCACCGGAACGCCGTAATCGGAGGTGCCGTCGGAGGTGCCGCCGCCGTTCCCGTCCGGTGCCGCGTACTGAGCGCCGTAGTCCAGGCGCGCCACGAGATCCGGGACGGTCACGATCTGGTGCACCTGGTACTGCTGGGTGGCCACATTGGAGGGCAGCAGGGTCTCGCAGCCGTCCTGCCCGATGAGTTCGGCCGGTACGTACGCGAACGAGGCCGGCGAGAGGTACCAGTCGAGGAGCGAGGGCGACTGCATCGCGGGGAAGCCGGTGGCGGAGCCGGTGAAGACACCGCCGCGGTCCACGCCGAGCCGCAGGACCAGCGCCTGCGCCCGTTCGTCGGCCTCCGTCAGGACGTCCACCGCGCTCTGCAGCGGACCGCCGAGGTACAGCCACACATGGGCGAGCCGGACCTCGGCGGTGGAGCCGTCGGGCCGCTCGGCCAGCAGCAGGACCTGCCGCCACAGCGGCGCCAGGTCCCACGAGAGGTACCCGGCGTGGTCACTGCCGAGCAGCCCCAGCGGGATGCGGACCGTGTTCGCGGCGCCGACGGAGACTCCCACGTCACCGCCGGAACCCTCCTCGGTGACGGTCAACTGCGCTTCGAGGAAGGCCAGCGCGCCGGAGACGGGGCCGCCGGTCCCGTTGTCGGAGAGAAACACACAGCAGCGGGCAGGGCCACCGGTGTCGTCGGTCGGAAATGCGATGTCCATGGTTCCCCCCATGACTTCGCGCCTGAACGAGAGAGCCGTAACGGCGGGCAGATCAGGCGACGGGAGGAACGTAACGTAAGGGAGGTCGATCGCTTCTCGAACTTCTTGTGGAGCATTTGGAGAGGGTGTGCAGGTCGTGACCGGCCTGCGACCGACCGCCCGGTATCCGGCCTGCGATCGCGCCGAACCGGCCTGCCGACGGGGCGGCCGCAGTGAGGCATTCCGTACCGCCGCCGCGCGCACGATCAGGCCAACTTCCCTCCCTGAAAGGAACGGCGCCATCGCTCCCACCAGCAGATCCGCGCCCGCATCGAGGGCGCGCCCGCCCGCATGCAGGGCTGGAATCCCCTCCGTGACCACTGCCTGAAAGGCGACTCGTTCGAACACTCGATCCCTATGCTGACGGCATGATCGATGTACCTCTTTCTGCGCTGGAAGTCGCGATGGTCCAAACGGGCACCCGAGCCGTGGAGACCCTGCGCGACACCACCGCATTCGCACAGGGAATGGAACGGCTGGGCTACCACCGGATCTGGTACGCCGAGCATCACCACTCACCCGCGATCGGCGCGTTCCCGCCAGTCGTGTTGACCGCGCACTCCGCCGCTTCGACCTCGGCCATCCGTCTCGGATCCGGCGGCGTACTGGCCCCCAACCACGCACCCATCACGCTCGCCGAGCAGTTCGGAACGCTGGCCGCCTTGAACCAGGGCCGCATCGATCTGGGTATCGGCCGCGGCCCCGGCACCTTCGACGAGGCCACCGCACGGGCACTGCGCCGCGGAGCCGGACCGACGACGGATGCGGAGTACCACGACGACGTGGCGGCGATCCTGTCCTTCCTGGTCGACGAGGTCGCGCTCGACCCGCTGCCGGAACCATGGCTGCTGGCGTCCAGCACAGCTGGTGCCGCGCTCGCCGCACGGCTCGGTCTGCCGATCGCCCTCGCGCACCACATCCGGCCGCAGAACACCCAAGCGGCGCTGGAACGTTACCGGGAGGACTTCGCCCCGTCCCGCTGGTGCGAGCGTCCTCGGGTGCTGATGTGCGTGGAGACGGTGTGCGCCGAGACGGAAGAAGAAGCCGAGTGGCGCGGCGGACCGATGAACGTCGTCAAGGCCGGGCTCCTCAAGGGCCTGAGCGAGATCCCCTTCCCGACACCCGAGGAGGCGGCCGCCCACCCCTTCACGGCGAACGAGCGACAGGCGCTGGCCGCCTTCCGCGCACAGCAAGCCGTCGGCACACCCGAGACCGTCGTACACCGTCTGGCACAACTGGCTGAGGAGACCGGGGCAGACGAACTGATGCTGACCACACCCGTCTACGACCTCCAGGACCGCATGCGCTCCTACGAACTCATCAAGAAGTACGCCGAGACGTCGGCGGCGTCGTAGGGACGGCGCGTCGTAGGGACGGCGCCGAGTCCGCGACCATCTCCCCTCAGCGGTCCGGTCCGGTCCGCCCCGGCCCGCGAACGCGGACTCCTCAGTCGCCTCGCCAGATGTTGTCGAAGGCGGCCTGCTCGATGGAGCGTTGTTGCCGGATGGCCTCCAGTTGCGTCAGCGCGTCGTGGACGGCGGCGAGCACGGTGTCCACGACGTCGTCGTCCACACCCGGAAGGTCGGCGGAGCCTTCCCTCTCCCTCTCCCTCTCCTTTCCGTCCGTGCCGTGGATCCCGACGGCCGCGGCAAGGGCGGCCAGGACGGGCTCACCCGAGGCCCAGCGGTGTGCCGCATCCCGGCGGTCCGATGAATCGGCCAGCACCGGCTGACTGGTTCGGAAGAGCAGCCCGCGGCGTTGCCGGCTGAGCAGCCCTTCCGCTTCGAGGGCCGCCAGATAGGCGGCGGACAGGCCGCGGCCTCTGCGCCATAGCCAGTCGTCGAGCGACTCGTACGGCGCTTCGCGGACGAGCGACGATGCGGCCTGATCCAGCAGGGGATCGGCGGTGGCGGGGAGGAGGCCCGGCACGATGTCTTCGCCGTCCAGGGTGATGGCCTGGGCATTGAGGAAATCGATCAGCTCGGCACCTGCGAGAGCGAGCGACAGGTCACCTTGTGCCACCGGCCGGCTGGGCGCCGCATCCATGGCGGTGATCATCAGGTCCCGTGATGTGGTCATGGATCTCTCCCGGAGACCAGCGCGACGAGCCCCTCACTCCAGCAGACCAGCTTCGGCCCGATCGCGCGCGCCGGGGGGAAGGGGAGAGCGGAGAGCCTCAAGTGAGGGGCCGCGACGGTACGTGTCCCCTGCCCGTCAGCAGCCCGATCCGGCCGGGGCGTCGCGGGCGAGGAAAAGCTGCCGAAGGGATTGCCGTGGTACGCATTGTGGCGAAGGGCGCCGATGTCGTCGTGTGCCTGACCTGGCGGGAAAGGCTGGCAGCGCGCCGCTGGGAGGTGCGGGTGCCGGCTTCGACGGTTCGCCGCCTGCGCTTGGAGCCGGACTGGTGGCGGGCGTTGCGGGGGGTGCGGGGCAAGGGCACGTGGTGGCCCGGCGGCCTTTGCGCGGGCTTACGGTGCGTTGAGAACGCATGGGACTTCGCCGTGGTCCGGCCCGGCGGTCCGGTGCTGTGCATCGAGCTGGCTGAAGACGCGCCCTTCCGGCGTCTGGCGGTATCCGTTCCCGATCCGCACGAGGCAGTACGGAGACTCCAGACGCAGGCCTTGCTTCGCTAGACGAAGGTGCCGACCTATTGCCGGTATCGACCTGTCCGCTCTCCGGTATCGATCTGTCCGTCGGTATCGACCTGCCGCTGGTGAAGTAGCCCGGCAGGCAGCTCAGCCGATGACCGGGCTTCGGCGCTCGATCAGGACCACGTCGCGCCATTGGCCGTTGCGGCGGCCGATGCGCTCGCGGGTGCCGATGACCCGGAACCCGGCTCGCTGGTGCAGGGCGAGGCTGGCGGTGTTCTCGGGGAAGACGCCGGACTGGATCGTCCAGATGCCGGCGGCTTCCGTGGAGGAGATCAGGGCGGTCAGCAGGGCCAGGCCGACGCCGCGGCCGCGGGCGTCGGGGTGCACGTAGAGGGAGTGCTCGACCACCCCGGCGTAAGCGCACCGGTCGGACACCGGTCCCACCGCTGCCCAGCCCACCACCTGGCCGTCGTCGTCCAGGGCGACGAGGCGGTGTTCGGGCAGCTTGGCCGCGTCGAAGGCTTCCCAGGTCGGAGCGGCGGTCTCGAAGGTGGCGTGCTGCTCGTCGATGCCGAGCTGGTAGATCGACAGTACGGCCGCGGCGTGCTCGGGCCGCATCGCAACGACGTGTGCGTCGGTGGCCGTACTCATGACGTCACCTCGATGCCGAGCTCGGTGAGCAGGCTGCGGATGCGCCGCTCGATCTCGTCCCGGATCGGCCGCACGGCCTCGGTGCCCTGGCCGGCGGGGTCGTCCAGCTTCCAGTCCAGGTACCGCTTGCCCGGGAAGTACGGGCAGGCATCCCCGCAGCCCATCGTGATGACCACGTCGGAAGCCTGCACCGCCTCGGCGGTGAGGACCTTCGGGGTCTGTGCGGAGATGTCGATGCCGGCCTCCCGCATGGCCTGCACCACGGCGGGGTTCACGGCGTCGGCGGGCGCGGAGCCGGCCGAGCGGACCTGGACCCTGTCCCCGGCGAGGTGGGTGAGGAAGGCGGCGGCCATCTGGGACCGACCGGCGTTGTGCACGCAGACGAACAGCACGGACGGCGTGGCGGGAGTGCTCATGAGGACACGGCGCTTTCTTCAGAAGGTCCGGCAGCAGGTCGGAGAGCAGACGGGGCGGGTGCGGCGAATTGCCGCTCGCCGTTCGGGACGACACCCTCGCCCCCGGATGCAGGTGCCGGGCGCCCGAAGGTGACGGCGGCCAGAACCAGGCCGACGCCGGCGCCGGCGAGCTGGGCGGCAAGGAACGGTGCTACGGAGGCGGGGGAGATTCCGGCGAAGGTGTCGGTGAACGCCCGGCCGATGGTCACCGCCGGGTTGGCGAAGCTGGTGGAGGAGGTGAACCAGTAGGCGGCGCCGATGTACGAGGCGACCGCTACCGGCGCCAGATGCGCACGGCCTGCCCGGGCCAGCCCGAAGATCAGCCAGACCAGTCCCGCGGTGGCGACCACTTCGCCCAGCCACAGATGGCCGGCGATCCGGTCGTGCGTCGACCACTGCACCGGTGGCCGCGCGAACATGGCGTTCGCGAGGACCGCGCCGCCGATGGCCCCGGCGATCTGCGCGGGCAGGTACGCGGCCACCTCCCGCAGGCCGGGGCCGTCGGCCGTACGGCGGCCGGTGAACCACGCGGCGAGCGTCACGACGGGATTGAAGTGCGCCCCGGAGGCGGGGCCGAGCAGGGCGATGAGCACGCCCAGGCCGAAGACGGTCGCCAGGGAGTTGGCCAGCAGCTGCACGCCGATGTCGCGGGTCAGCTCGGTCGCCTGGATCCCGGAGCCGACCACCACGGTCACCAGCGCCGCCGTGCCGAGGGCCTCGGCCGCCGCGCGCCGCGCCAGCGGCACCGAGGCGCTCACGCGGACACCTTCGCGGGCACGGCAGGGATCTGCAGCAGCGCGGACAGCTTCGTCAGGGCCTCCGGGAGCACCCAGTAGTACACCCAGGTGCCGCGCCGCTCGGAGCCGACCAGTCCGGCCTCGCGCAGCATCTTCAGATGGTGGGAGATGGTCGGCTGGGAGACGTCGAACGGGCCGATCAGGTCGCATACGCACGCCTCCCCGCCCTCGTGGGAGGCGATCAGGGACAGCAGCCGCAGCCGGATGGGGTCCGACAGCGCCTTGAACATGCGCGACAGCTCGGCCGCGTCCGCTTCCCCCAGCGGCTCGCGGACCATCGGGACGCAGCACGCCGCGTCCTGGCCGACCACCGGCAGATCACCTTGTTTCGACATGCCTCTATGTTGACGTCTGTCTAATCAGAGGGCAACCTCGACTGTATCGACAGATGTCGAAACAGGCTCTCTCGTCTCGGATGAACACCGCTCTCGGATGAGATGAACACCGCTCTCGGATGAGGAGACCGCCATGTCCCGAGTCCAGCTCGCCCTGCGCGTCGCCGACTTGGAAGGCTCGATCGCCTTCTACTCCAAGCTCTTCGGCGCCGAGCCCGCCAAGCGGCGCGCGGGCTACGCCAACTTCGCCCTCACCGAGCCCCCGCTGAAGCTCGTCCTCATCGAGGGCGAGACGGGTGAGGACACCCGCCTGGACCACCTCGGTGTCGAGGTCGCCACCACCGCGGTGGTCACCGCCGCCACGACCCGGCTGAAGGAAGCGGGCCTGGCCACGTTCGAGGAGAACGACACCTCCTGCTGCTACGCCCTGCAGGACAAGGTGTGGGTGACCGGCCCAGGCAGGGAGCCGTGGGAGGTGTACGTGGTCAAGGCCGACGCCGACACCCTGGAAAGGGCCGAGGCTCTGGAAAGGGCCGACACCGCCCCGGACGCCTGCTGCGGCACCACCGCCTGCTGCACCCCCGAGGAGCAGGCCGCCGACCCGTCCCGGACGCCGACCGCGGCGAAGGCGGCCGCTGGATGCGCCTGCGGCAGCTGACCGGCTACGGGCCGGGCCGTGCCGCGCCGGGCCGGCGTACCGCGGGAACAGGCCGTGACCGGCTGTTGTTTTCCCATGATGTGCTCCTCGCGAGATGTGCCCCTCGCGACACGGCACGAGAGGACTTAGGACGTCAGGAGGCATAGGAGGCATAGGAGGTGCCATGCGCTCCATCGCCGGCGGCGCTGAGCCGTCCCGCCGGTCTGTCCGCACCAGCGGGACGGAGGCCGAAGCCTGGCCGCTACCGCACCGACCCGAGGCCGTCCGCGAGGCCCGCCGCATCGTCGCCGAGACCCTGCGACGGTGGCAGGCGTCCCAGGAGACCACTGACCGGGCGGTGCTGGTGGTCTCGGAACTCATCACCAACGCCGTGGAACACGCCACGCCGCCGCTCACGCTCCGCTTGAGCCGTGCTGAGCGCACCGCCGAGATACGCATTCACATAGAGGTCACCGACGGAGGCCCGGCCGCCACGGAGGGCGACTGGACGGCCAGCTGCACCGCAGCCGAGCGCGGACGCGGCCTCACCATCATCGACCGCGTCGCCAACGCCCACGGAGACCGTTGGCAGACCGGACGCGCTTCCCACTGGGCCGATCTCACTGCCGCAGCGTGACGTCACCGCAGGGCCGCAGCGGAGGGCACGGCGCGAAGCCCGGCCGGAGGGCGCGGCACGGAAGGCCCGGCGCGAAGGCGGGCCCGGCGGCGGAAGGACGGGCCCGGCGCGGCAGGCGGGCCCGGAAAGCGGGCTCGGAAGGCGCGATGGGGAAGGCCAAAGGCGTACGTCGGCGCGGCGTACGCGCGGGTGCACTCGCAGACGCGCGATGCGCTTGCCGGGCGCATGATGGGCCTGGGGACGGTCTCGTCGCCGCCCGTGTCCGGCGTATCCGGTCGGCCACCCCTCTCCCCTCAGCGGCATCGAACCCTTCCCGGGAGTGGTGATGCGACTCTCTTTCCTCGAACCGCTCTACAAAGAGGCCGGCCCGTTCGCCTCGGTATATGTCGACACCTCGCGAGACAGCGCCGTTGCGGATCCGGATGCCGCGATCGCGCTGCGCTGGCGGCGTCTCCGGGACAATCTGACCGCCGAGGGCGCGGACCCGGACTCCATAGCCGCCGTGTCCGGGACCGTGGGCGACGATGTCTCGGTACCCGGCACCCACGGGCAGGCCCTGTTCACCGCGCACGGGAAGCTCATCCTGCAGGACGAACTGCCCCGCCCTCCCGCACAGAGCACCGCGCACTTCGGGCTGCTGCCCGACACCATGCCGCTGATCGTTCAGCACGCGCCCGAGATTCCGTATCTGGCCGTGCGCGTCCACTACACGGGCCGCCACTCAACCGACGCCGAAGGCACCGTCTACGTAGACGCCGAGGCAGGCGTCTGGCCCGGGGCGAAGGTCGCGCCCAGCGGCCGCATCCATGAAGAGGTCCCGGTGGCCGAATGGCCCTACACCGCGGAGCGACTCGGCCAGTACCTGGATTCGCTGGCCCGACAGGGCGGCTCGGAGACGCTGGCGCTCGCCGGTGACATCTGGGCCTGCGGCATCCTGGCCCACCGCCTCTCGAAGTTCCTGCGCGGCCAGCTCTCCGCCGTCGCGGCGGGCACCGCTCCACAGCCAGGACGGGCCCTGCTGGAGGACCAACTCGACCAGGTATTCGCCGGTCGCATGGCGGCGCACGACTACGCCCTCCTGGAGGCCTTTCTGGCCCAGCAGGCACACGACGGGGCATCCGCCGAGGGACTGGCAGCCACAGTGGCGGCCCTGCAGCGCGGGCAGGTCAAGGCCCTCTTCCTCAACAGCCGTCTTGAATCACCCCCGCTCCTGTGGGTGGGTCCGGAGCCCAGCCAACTCGCCCTCGCAGAGAACGAGTTGCGCTCGTACGGCGTACAGACGGTCCGTCAGGAGCGAGCCGCTGCCGCCCTGACCCGCGCCCTTGTCGGCACGGGAGCGGAACTGGTCCTCGTGCCGGAGGAACAGCTGACGCTGCACGAGGGGGTGGGTGTGCTCCTCCGTTACGCCGATCTCGCGCCACCCGTCTGACCGGAGGCGGTTCAAGTCGCCGTCGGCGCGATGGCGTAGGTGGGCGACGTTCCCGGCCACGTCGCGGAGTTCACGGGCGTGACGGGCGTGATGGGTGTGCACGGGTGTGACGGGCATGCACGGGCGTGACGGGCGTGCACGGTGCACCGTCGCGCAACCGGAGCCACCCCGGACCGGCCGCGGAGGCACACGGGCCTGAATCCCCCGAATTTCCCCCGTCGGACCGGGGAATGCATGACGCCGGCCGACCTTCCCGGAAAACCCTCTTCCCGGAAACCCTCCTTCCCAGCCGATCAACCGCACCCGAGGAAAGACAGGAGGGGACCGGCGCATGGCACGTCCCGCACGAGGCCGGCGGGAGGCGAACGGCGCCGACTGCCGGGCGCGGCGGCTCGCGGTCGTACTTCGCCTGGCCGCGGTGGCCGTTACCGCCGGGCTATGGGCGAGCCCGGCCTCCGCTACCCCGGCGCCGGAACACCTGCACACCACGAACCTGCCTGCACGGCAACGGACCCTTCCCCAACCTGCGCGAGGCCAGCCCCCTCGCCTGCCTGCGTGGCAACACATCCCTCGCCTGCCCGAACCGCCACGCATGGCGCCGAAGTCGACGCCCCAGGCGGGCAGCTGGGTCACCTGCAAAGTGGGCGCCTATGTGATGGCCGTACACGACATCCGTCCAACGGCCGGTTCCTTCCGCGCCGACCTTTGGGTGTGGGGCGTGTGTCCCGACCAAAGACAAGACCCCATGAAACTCATGGAGTTCACCAACGCCAATGAGATCACCAAGAGCCTGAAGGCCTCCGAGCGAACGGCACGCCATTCCTATACGTACATGAAGGTGACAGGCAGTTTCCGCGTCGATTGGGACGCCCGTTCCTTCCCCTTCGACCGGCACCGGCTGGTGATCGCCATGGAACCAGCCGACGACATCTACGACTCCCGGTACACGCCCGACCACGACAACAGCACGTACGCACCCGACGCGATTCCAGGCGAATGGAATGCCACATCATTCCGCCTCACCAAGAGCCGTCATATCTACCGCACGACATTCGGAGACCCGGCACTCGCACCACATCACGGCAGCACCTATGACCGGCTCCAGATACAGATCGACCTGGCCCGCACCGAATACAACAGCTTCGTCAAACTGACCGGCCCGGTATATGTGGCCTCGCTGATCACGTTGATGATCTTCATTCCGGCATTGGACTGCGTCGAGGTCATGCTCGGCCGGCTGGGGCTTCTGGGGGCGGTGCTGTTCGCGATCGTGCTGAACATGCAGCAGTCGTCAGCGACGATCGGTTCCGAGACGGCCCTGACCCTCACCGACAAAATCCACATGCTCGGCCTCGTATTCACCATCATCATGATCGGAATCAACGTCATCACCTGGACGATGTCCCGACACATCGACGTGCCACCCAACGACGAACGCCGCTGGGTGGCTATCACGGCAGTGATATACGCCCTGGGCAACGTAGCCCTCATCACCCGCGCAGCGATCTCGGGCTGAATTCCGCGCACGGCAACCGAGTGCGATCAGGCTGCCGGTCTCAGGCTGGCACGAGTGGCACGGATTACGCGATCACCGCGATGTACTCCGTCCCTGACGACGCCTGGTACCTGGAACCGCACCTCGTCCCGGATCAACGGGCCCTCGTGACCGCGGCCGTCCCCGACGAGGACCCGGCGCGCGTGCCGACGGTGTGTTTCGATCCCCAAGGGCGGAACCTGGACATCCCGTACGAGGTCATGCGCTGGTTGCTGGTTGCTGGTTGCTGGTTGCTGGTTGCTGGTTGCTGGTTGCTGGCTCTACGCGCGCTGAACCCACTTCGGTGTCCAGATCCCGCTGTCGGGGCGGCCGGGGTAGGCAGACGTGAGGTGGTTGCGCAGTGCGGTGAGGGCGGGGTGCGGGTTGTCGGCGCGCCAGATCAGTGAGTGCGGGTAGACCGGGGTGGGGTCGTGCAGGGGGATGCGCCGCAGGTCGTGGCCAGCAGGCCAGACCAGCGGGGTCTGCTCGCTGACGAAGGTCGCCAGTGTCGAGGAGTCTGCGATCGTGTCGAGGAGGGGCTCGATACCGAAGTTCGGGCCGGTCGATTCGATGGTGAGACCGAACGTGGCGGCGAGTTCCTCGTAGTAGGCGGCCCACTCGGTGCCGGGGAGGTTGCCGGGCATCCAGATCCGGCGCCCGGCGAGCTGGGCAGGAGCGATCGCGCGGGCGGCGGCGAACTCGTGGGCCGGTCCGGTGAACAGATGGAGCGGTTCGTCGAAGACCGGAGTGGCCTCGATGCCGTCGGGGAGGTGCCGGCCCGGCATGGTGACGGCGCGAAAGGTGGCGTCGATCGTCCCGGACCGGACGGCGGCGATGGCCGTGTCGGAGTCGAGCAGGGTCACGACATCGAGATCGGTCTCGGGATACGCGCGGTGGAAGTCGCGCAGCAGACCTGCCACTGAGAGCCGGCGGCCGATCACGTCGACACGCAACGCCCGGCGCCCCGGCCGCACGGAAGCGGCTGCCCGTTCCTCGGCTTGGAGGAGAGCCCGGGCGTAAGGCAGGAACGCCTGCCCGTCGATGGTGAGCCGGGCTCCGCGGGCCGTACGGCTGAACAGCGGCACACCGAGGTCCTTCTCCAGCACAGCGATGCGCTTGGAGACGGCTTGTGGGGTGATCGACAGGTTGGCGGCGGCTTCTTGGAACTGTCCCGCGTCCACGGCGGTGACAAAGGTGCGCACGGCAGTGAGGTCCACGCCGACCATCCTAGGCAGACAACCAATCGTTGAGTCTGCCCGGCCAAATGGTTGTTTGATTCCAGTGCGCCACGCTCGCTTTGATGTCTGTGGTCAACCTGCGGTTTTGCCGGCAGTCCGGCAGTCCGGCAGTCCGGCAGGAGGACCCCTGCCCGGAGGCCGGGGGGTGTCCGCCGGGCCTGCGCTTCAAGGCTCGGACTGATCGCGTACACGGGCGGTGCGACCCATTGGCCGCCCGCCGGCGTGACCGCACCGCGACGGGTCGAGTCGTCCGGCCATCTGCCGATGCCGGTGCGGTCGGCCACCGACAAGGCCACCATCGCGTCTCGGGACGGGATGGGGCTTCCCACTCACCCCGGAGGTGACTCACACATGCCGGATTCCTTCGTCCACCTGCACAATCACACCGAATACTCAATGCTGGACGGCGCGCAGAAGCTGAAGCCGATGTTCGGTGAGGTGGCTCGGCAAGAGATGCCCGCGATCGCCATGAGCGATCACGGCAACATGTTCGGAGCCTATGAGTTCGCGCAGGTCGCGAAGGGCTTCGAGGGGATCAAACCGATCATCGGCATCGAGGCGTACGTGGCGCCTTCCTCTCGCTTCGTCCGGAAGCAGGAGTTCTGGGGGCCGGGAGGCCGCCGCGCCACGAGCGCGGACGGTGAGGGGTCGAAGGACGTCTCCGGTGGCGGCCGCTTCACTCACCTGACCATGTGGGCGCGCAACAGCCAGGGACTGCGGAACCTGTTCTGGCTCAGCACGCAGGCCAGCTATGAGGGTCAGTTCCCTGCCGGAAAGCCGCGCATGGACCGGGAGTTGATCGCCGAACGGCCGGACGGCGTCATCGCCACCACCGGCTGCCCCTCCGGCGAGATCCAGACCCGCCTGCGGCTGAACCAGTATGACGGGGCGAAGGCCGCCGCCGCGGCCTACCAGGAGATCTTCGGCCGTGAGAACTACTTCCTGGAGCTGATGGACCACGGCCTGGACATCGAGCGTGAGGTCCGTGCAGGCCTGCTGCGCCTGGCCAAGGAACTGAACATCCCCCTCCTGGCCACCAACGACGCTCACTACGTCACCGAGGACCAGGCCGACGCTCACGACAGCCTGCTGTGCATCGGTGTCGGCAAGAACAAGGACGACCCGGGCCGCTTCCGCTTCAACGGCTCCGGCTACTACCTCAAGACAGCCGCCGAGATGCGCAGCCTGTTCTCGGAACTTCCGGAAGCCTGCGACAACACCCTGCTGATCGCCGAGCGCATCGAGTCCTACGACGAGGTCTTCGACTACGTCGACGAGATGCCGCAGTTCCCGGACGTGCCCCAAGGTGAGACCCAGGAGTCGTGGCTGCGCAAGGAAACCCTCAAGGGCCTGGCGATGCGCTACGGGGACCCGATTCCCCAGCACGTCATGGACCGCTTCGAAACCGAGATGACGGTCATCGGCCCCATGGGATTCAGCTCCTACTTCCTCGTCGTAGCGGACATCTGCCGCCACGCCCGGGACAACAGGATCTCCCTCGGTCCGGGCCGGGGTTCGTGCACCGGCTCGATCGTCGCCTACGCCACCCGCATCACCGAGCTGTGCCCCCTGGAGCACGGCCTTCTCTTCGAGCGGTTTCTGAACCCCGAACGCATCAACCCGCCGGACGTCGACCTCGACTTCGACGACCGCCAGCGCGACCGGATGGTCCACTACGTCACCGAGAAGTACGGCGGGGAGTACACCGCCATGGTGAACACGTTCGGCAAGATCAAGGCCAAGAACGCGATCAAGGACTCCTCACGCATCCTCGGCTACCCCTACGCCCACGGCGAGCGGATCACCAAGGCGCTCCCGCCGGACCAGAACGGCAAGCCCGCCCCGCTGGCTGCCATCTTCGACCCCTCCCACGAGCGGTATGCCGAGGCCGGCGAGGTCCGGCAGATGTATGACAACGAGAGGGATGTGAAGCGGGTCATCGACACCGCCCGCGGGGTGGAGGGCCTCACCCGCGGCACCGGCGTGCATGCCGCGGCGGTGATCCTTTCCAAGACAAGGCTCACCGACCGGATCCCGCTGCACATGCGTGCCTCGGACGGCGTGAAGATCACCGGCTTCGACTACCCGTCCTGCGAGGACATGGGCCTGATCAAGATGGACTTCCTGGGCCTGCGGAACCTGGGCGTCATCGACCAGGCCATCGAGAACATCCGCGAGAACCGGGGCATCAGCCTGGCCACCGTAGACCCCCAGGACGGCGACCCGTCCACCGTCGTGATCCCTCTCGACGACGCCAAGACATACCGGCTGCTGGCCGAGGGCAACACATTTGGTGTCTTCCAGCTCGACGGCGGCGGCATGCGCGTACTGCTGAAGCAGATGGAACCCACCCGGTTCGAGGACATCGCCGCGGTCAACGCCCTCTACCGGCCCGGCCCCATGGCGGCCAACGCGCACACCAACTACGCACACCGCAAGACCGGCCGCCAGGAGATCACCCCGATCCACCCCGAGCTGCGCGACGCCCTGGAGCCGATCCTCGGGAACACCTTCCATCTGCTCGTCTACCAGGAGCAGATCATGGGGATCGCCCGGGAACTGGCCGGGTACACCCTCGGCGGCGCCGACCTGCTGCGCCGTGCGATGGGCAAGAAGAAACCGGAGGTGCTGGCCGCGGAGTGGGACAAGTTCCACGACGGCATGCGCGGCAACGGATTCAGCGAGGAAGCCATCAAGGCCCTGTGGGACGTCATGCTCCCGTTCTCCGGCTACGCGTTCAACAAGTCCCACACCGCCGGCTATGGCCTCGTCTCGTACTGGACCGCCTACCTCAAGGCCAACTACCCGGCCGAATACATGGCCGCCCTGCTCACCTCGGTCGGCGACGACAAGGACAAGGCCGCTGTCTATCTCGCCGACGCCCGCAAGAACGGCGTCCGAGTCCTACAGCCCGACGTGAACGAGTCCGTCGCCGAGTTCACCGCCGTCGGCGACGACGTACGCTTCGGGCTGAGGTCCGTACGCAACGTCGGCGACAACGTCATCGGGGCCATCATCGACGCGCGCCGCCGGAAGGGGAAATTCAGTTCCTTCTCCGACTTCCTCGACAAGGCCGACCTGCCCGCACTGAACAAAAGGGCCGTGGAGTCCCTGATCAAAGCCGGCACCTTCGACTCCCTGAAACATTCACGCAAGGGCCTCACCGCCATTCACGAGGACGCCATCGACGCGATCATCCCCGTGAAGAAAGCAGCGAGCTTCGGGCAAGACGATCTCTTCGCCGATCTGAGCGACGAAGGAAGCAGCGGACCGGCCTTCGGCCTCGACTTCCCCATCGACGACGCAGAGTGGCCCCGCAGAGAGCTCCTGGCGACCGAACGCGAAATGCTCGGCCTTTACGTCTCCGCCCACCCGCTGGACGGAGCCGAGCACATCCTCTCCGGCGCCCGGGACTGTTCCATCGCCGAACTGCTCGCATCCGGCCGCACCAACGGGGATGTCCGGCTCTCCGGGCTGATCACCGGCATCCAGCTCAAGATGACCAAGCAGGGCAACGCCTGGGCCATCGTGAACCTCGCGGACCGTGATGCCGCCATCGAGGTGCTCTTCTTTCCCGCCGCCTACCAGCTTGTGCAGCACGCGCTGGCCGAAGACAACGTCATCTCCGTCAGGGGAAAGATCGAAGACCGGGACGGAACCGTGAACATCTTCGGCAGGGAACTCGCGGTACTGGACGTGTCCTCCGCCGAGCACGGCGGGAAACCCCCGGTGCGGCTTGCCCTCCCCTCCCACCGGATCACCGAACAGACCGTCAGAGAACTGAAACGCATCCTTGCGGATCACCCAGGCGACAGCCCAGTCCACCTCAGCGTCCGGGGCGCACGGAAGACCACCGTGTACGCCCTGCAAGCCAAGGTGGACGCCACCACCGTCGCCTCCGACGTGAAGGGCACGTTCGGAGCTGACGCGTGGGCGGGCCTCGCATGACGCCGAGGCGTGACGCCGAGCACCGACGAACGGCCGCCATCGAACTGCGTACCTCCGGGACGGCCTTTCCCTGCCCTCAGGGGCCCGCGGTGGGGCCCGCGGAGGGAGAGCTACTGGCACTGGTCGCCGCGGGGGGCAACTTTTGAAGAAGTGCAGGGGTCGGCCATTCAGCAGATTGTCGAATGTCTGCCGATTCTTGAATGTCTGCGGGTTCTTGAATGTCTGTCGACGGGTCCTTGAATTTCCCGGGGACCGGGGGCGCGGGAAATCAATTGCTGAAGTATTGCCAACTTTTCCGCCCCGGGGCCGAGGGGCCACCGAGGCGGAAAACGCTCGTCAGCTGACAGATGTCAGCTTTCAGTCGCCAGCTTTCAGCCGTCAGCCGTCATCCTTCGACCGGAGCGCCTCGGTCCGCGGGGAGTTCCTCGACCCAGGCCACCAGCTCAGCTGCCCCGGGGTTCTCGATATCCCCGAAGCGGACCTCCACACGGGGCGCGGAATCCGGCAAGGTGAACAGCACGGCGCGCCAGTCCGAGGGAACTTCCTGACCGATACCGGGGATGCGGTGGGTGGTCTCGGTGGCAGGCACACAGAGGAAGTAACTGCCCTCTCCGGTACGTGCCGCACTTGAGGTCAGGCGGAACAGCGCACGACCGTCCCACGTGTCCGAGAAATTGCGCTCGACGTTGTACAGAAGGAACGAGTTGGCCGCTGACGATGAGCGGGCGGGCGGCTGACGAACCGGGGCGGCGGCCGCGGCGGGTTCGACAGCCGCTCCTGCGACCAGTAACGCGGCAAACCCACCGACTAATACGGACGTCGTACGACGCACTGCACTCATGGATGCCTCCTCCATCTGGATGCGGGCACCAGCGTAGGGGAGCTGATTTCAGCGTCGGCTAATTCGGGCCAAGGGCCCACCACCCCTGAGGAAACCCGCCATGATCATCGAACGCATGGAAGGTTTCCTCAGGGACGGTGGACCCTGTTCACGATTTTCTGCGCGGTCCGCGGCAATCCGTTCATCGCCGTCATATCCAAGGGGAATTCGACGGAACGGGCCCGTATGATGGCGGCGTTGGGTGCCGAGGTGGTGCTGGTCGGCCAATCCCCGGGCCCCGTCCCGGGCGAGGTGTCCGGGCTGATCTGGAGCTCGTCGATGCGCGGGCAGCGGAGATCTCGCGGGAACGCGGTGCTTCCCGGGCAGAGCAGTTCCATCGTGGGGGCAACTGGCGCGCGCACTAGGCCGTGTCTCTTCGATCAAGTAGTTCGTTGTTCTGGGCATGCTCAGCAGGGGGATCTGACTGACGACGAGTGGGCCGTGCTGGAGCCGCTGCTGCCAGTGAGCAACAATCGGTGCGGCCGGTGGCGGGACCACCGGCAGGTGATGAACGGAATCATTCACCGACTCAGCACCGGGGTGCAGTGGCGTGAACTGCCCGAACGCTTCGGTCCGTGGAAGACAGCTTGGGCGTCCCCGCCGCACCCCGGACAGCGTGGGCGCCGACAAGGCGTACAGCAACCGCAAGATCCGCGCCTACCTCCGCAAGCGCGGCATCCGGCACGTGATCCCGGAGAAGAAAGATCACACGGCCGCCCGCCTGCGCCGGGGGTCGCACGGCGGACGGCACCCGGGCTTCAACAAGGACCGCTACAAAGATCGCAACACGGTGGAGCGGGCCATCGGAAAGCTCAAGCAGTTCAGGGCCGTCGCCACCCGCTACGACAAGCGCGGGTATGTCTATCTCGGCACCGTCGCCGCTGCCGCCCTCCTCCTTTGGCTCCGGTCGTGATCGGAGCCAGAACGCGGGCAAGGCGGTTGGTCGCCCTTGCGGGATGGTCCGCCGGCTCAGGAATCGAGCACGGCGGCGATGGCTTCGATCTCTACGAGCTGGCCGTCGTAGCCGAGTACGGTGACACCCATCAATGTGCTGGGCACGTCGTGGTCGCCGAACGCAGTCCGGACAACCCCCCACGCCGTCACCAGGTCCTCCCGCCGGTGGGAGGCAACGAGAACGCGGGTGCTGATGACATCGTGGAGTGACGCGCCGGAGTCTGCCAGAGCGATCTGCATATTCTCCACGGCCTTGGCTGCCTGCCCCGCGACGTCTCCGATTGCCGCGGTGGAGCCGTCCTCATTCAGCGGACATGCTCCGGCCAGGAAGATCAGCCGCGACTGGGCCGGGGCCGTGGCCGCGTAGGCGTACTCGGCAGCATCGGACAGGGACGCAGAGCGAATCAACGTGACGGCACGAGACACGGGCTTCCTTTCACAGTAGATCCGGGACACTCACGACCTTCTCAAAGATCGACTCCGCGTTCGACGGAATTTCGTGTCCGCCAACTCCCGTGATGGGCCACTGCCGTCGGCCGCCGAATCGATCTGCATGGTCAGCGCGTCAGCACCCGTCGCATGCTGGTCCCCCGACGAATCACTTGATCGAAGAGACACGCCCTAGTCCGGGACCGGCCGGGAAATCTGGCAGCCGTCGGAAGGGCGCGTCGACGGATTCGTGGACTTCGCGGATTTCGTGGACTTCTTGGGCTCCGGCGGCGCTTATGCCAGCGCGACGAAGACGCTCCAGGAACATGATCCCGCGATCCGCTGCTGCCTCGCGGAGCTCGTCGGCGCGGCGAGCCTGGCCGGGCGGAATGTTGCGGCGGAGCTCAAGCTGCTGGCGGGCGAGGTGCGCGGCAAGTGCCTCGCCGTCGTGATGAACGACTCCGGCCTGAAGCGCCTGTCGACGACGGATTTGCGGGAAGACGGCTGAGAGTTGACCGCCGCCCCGGTGCGGCCGATGCACGGCAGTTCTGGGGCGACGGGCATGGCCGGGGGGAGAGGAGCGGCATCTTTGGCCCTGGTTTACGGCCCCCTGATGCCTCGTCAGGGTCCTCTCAGGGGCCGCACAGGGATGCCCCGGATGACCCGACGATCTTGGGGTGTGAGGATCGTTATCAGTTCCTGAGACACCATCCCGGTTCCTCACCCTGTTCCTCCCTGACTGGAGATCGCATGCACCGCCGTTCCGCGAGACTTGCCGTGGCCGCCTTGACGGCCTGCACCGTGGCGTTCGGCGCGGTCGCCCCCGCGCAGGCGGCGAATGCATCTATGGGCAAGGCAGCTACGGACCTGGACCCCCGCGCGTTGCAGGAGGCGATCGCGGTGCACCCGGGTGAGGGCGCAGCCGGTGCCGTGGCACGGGTGAGCAAGGGCGGGCAGACGTGGCAGGGGGCATCGGGAGACGTTGTCACCGGCAAGCGGGTCAAGGACAAGGCCCACTACCGGATCGGCAGCATCGCCAAGTCATTTGAAGCAGTCGTGCTGCTGCAGCTTTCGGCCGAGGGCCGGGTGGACCTCGACCGGACGGTGCAGCACTACCTGCCGGGTCTGCTGCCGGACACATTCCAGCCCATCACCGTGCGGCAGCTGCTCAACCACACCAGCGGGCTGCCCCAGGACTTCGAGGGCGCACCCGTGCCGTCCCAGGACGAGATCATCAACAACCGCTTCGACTACTACACCTTTGACCAGGTGATCCAGCAGACGCTCCGGCCCGAGGGCAGGCCCTGGCCCGGTCCGCGGTTCACGCCCGGCGCCAAGCAGGAGTACAACTCCTTCGGCTACCGCGTCGCCGGGAAGCTCATCGAGGAGGTCACCGGCCACTCTCTCAAGCGAGAGATCACCGCTCGTGTCCTGACCCCGCTGAAGATGAACGACACCTTCGCGCCGGCCCACAACGCTCGAATACCTCGCCCGTATCTGCCGGGTTATGTGCCCAACGGCAAGGGCGAGCTGGTCGACGTCAATGAGCAGGGCGGCAACCCCTCCAGCATGATCTCGACAACCGCCGACCTCAGCCGCTTCATTACCGGCCTGTTCGACGGCCGCCTGCTGCGCCCTGCGCAGGCCGCCCAGCTGCGCGCGCTGCCCCGGGACTCGGACGGCAAGCTGCTTCCGTACGCAGACGGCTCCAACTGCAACATAGGTCCCGACAAGGGGTCTGCCTGCTACAGCATCGGCCTGATGTCCCTGCCGCTGCCCGACAGCTCGGTGCTGTGGGGCAAGACGGGCAGTGACCTCGGCTACATAAGCGGGGTCTTCGCCTCTCCCGACCTGAACCGGCACGGCGCCTACGGGGTAGGGACGGCGTCGTCCAGCAGTGGTGCCGCGTCCACCATCGCCCAGCGTCTCGCCCTCGCCGCCTTCAACGGCTGAGGTCGGACCGTCAGGCCCGGCGGGCTCACCGACAGCTTGCGGTTGCCCTTGAATTCGGCCAGCGCGGTTAGCACAGCCAGCACGGCCGCTAGGAACGATTCAGGCGCCTCCGTCTGCGTAGGAACGGCGAGTAGCCACAGAACAGAGCCTTGCGCAAACTCCCTGAGGCCTCAGGGATACGCGGTGGGGGCGGGGCGGGGCGGGGGCGGGGGCGGGGCTGTCCGGGGCAGCGGTCGAACATAAACCACTGGGCCGGGCTGCGCCTCCTGGTAAGACTGCGGTCATGGAGTTCTTCTGTTACCACCGCGATCGTTCAGGCTCCTTGGCACTGCGCAATGAGCTGTTGGAAGAGCACTGGTCCTACATGGACCGGTACGCGATGGAGATGATCGCCCGTGGCCCGACGCTCGTCGGCGATGTGCCGACCGGCAGCGTCCACATCGTCGACTTGCCCGATCCCTCCGCCGCCCGCGCGTTCGCCTTTGACGAGCCCGGCTACCAGGCTGGCGTGTACCGGGACGTGGTGCTGCGCCGGTGGCGCAACATGCTGGGCCGCACCATGTGGGAATTTCCCGGTGGTCGGATGGACGGCAACCGTTACCTGGTGCTCGGCTTCGGCGAGGGACAGGCGGCCGACCTCGCCCTGCCGCCCGTGGACCAGGACGAGTTGATCGCGTACGGGCCGCTGTTGTCCGACGACGGTGCCACTTGGCTGGGTACCGCCGCCCTGGTCCGAGCGCCGGCCCCGGACACGGCACGCGCTGTCCTGACCCATGACCGGTACACCGACATCGAGGTCCACAACTGGCAGTTCGGCGGCCGGTCGTGATGCATTCAGGCGTCGCCCGCGTTCTACCTCGTGGCGTCAGCCGTTGCCAGGCACAGGCCGTATAGCACCATCCGCCCTATAAACCGGAACGGGCCGGATGGCTCATGCCCCGCTGCAGCGGCAGCGGCGTCGGGGGAGGGGGCGGGGACGGTGTGAGCGGCGTACCCGGTCCCGCACGCTGCAGCAGCGCACGAAAGCACCCAACTGCGCGCTGGTGGCACAACCGCCCCGCCCCTCCCCGGAAGCCGAAGCTTGAAGCCGAACCTGAAGCCGAAGACGAAGCGGATGCAGAAGCCGATTCCGAAGCCGATTCCGAAGCCGATTCCGAAGCCGTGAAGGTGACCGCAGGGCGACGCCCCGGAGCCGTACGCGGAGATCGCCCGCGGAGGTTGCCAGGTGCATGGCATCGCGGGGGAGTTAGGCGGGGTCCCTCGGTCGGTGATCGCTTATGGGGGCGGTTACCATCGGCCTACGGCGAGCAATGGACCGGCGGCGTCAAGCGCGAACGCATGTCGCAGCGGTCATGGCTCCTGTGGGGCGTGTGGGGGACATGTCTTTCTTGGCGATACGGGGAGATCAGCGAAGGAAGGAGTAGGCATCGGCCGTGGCCTTGAACTCCAGGGCTCACAAGCAGCCCCGCAAGAAGCAACTCAAGCACCTGCGACGGGCTTCGGATGCCGTACTGGCACGCCTCGACCTGCCCGACGGGTGCGATATCGCCACACTGATGGAACAACTCAGCTCGGACAGAGGCCGCCCGATCCAGCTCGTACCGCTTCAGCTCGGCGCGGAGACTCCCTGCGGTATGTGGCTTGCGACGGACACCGTCGACGTCATCGTGGTCGAGGCGGACACCAGTCGTCTGCACCGGGACCACATCATCGCGCATGAGCTCGCCCACATGCTGTGCAGCCACGGCGACTCCGCCGAATTCAACGCCGCGGTGATGCGCGATCTGATGCCTAATCTGGATCCAGAGCGGGTGCGGGAGATGCTGGCGCGCACCAGCTATTCCACCGCGGAGGAGCAGGAGGCGGAGATCGTCGCCTCCCTCATCCTCGAACGCGTCACCCGGCCTCCGGTGGAGTCGGTGTGGAGTGTTCCGTCCGCCGATGCCGAGACCGTCGCGCGTATCGAGAACTCGCTCAATCCTGGGCCGGGTTCTCATGCCCAGTAGGTGTGGTGAAGGGAACCGTCACTCCGCGGTCTTAGGGGAAGGCTCATGAACGGGGTGAAGGCCGTCGTCTTCCCGGCATGCGCCGTCCTGTGCGCACTCGCTCTGCTCTACAAGCTGCGCGACCTGCGCCACCAGAGAAACGATCCGGCGCTGCGCGCGCTGCTCGTCGCGTTCTTCTGCAAGGGCATCTCCTTCACGCTCTCCACGCCTTCCGTCTCGCAGGCCGTGGACGCGAGACTTGGAGTGGCCGATATCGGGGCGCTCGGGATCCATCTCTTCGGCGGTGTCGCGTCCAGCGCCGCTTTCCTGGCGGCGATCGTCCATTGGGTGTACCCGCCCGAGGCCGCCCGGCGGCACGCCCTCATCCGGCTGCTCGTCGCCGCCCTGTGCGGCGTCGCCATGCTTGCCATGTGGTCGGCGACGGGAGCGGGTTCGGGACAGCGCAGCGCGCACTATCTGCTGCAGAACGCGCACCGTCCGCTGGTCGCCGCCTATCTGCTGCTCTACGTCAGCGCGTTCGGCGCCGGAATGATCGAGATCATCCGACTGTGCCGCCGCTACGGGCGGGTAGCCGGACGGCAGTGGCTGCGAAGGGGCCTGTACTGCACGGCGATCGGCGCGAGCGCATGCCTCGTCTACTGCCTCAACCGCCTGCTCTCGCTGATCGCCGTGCAGAGCGGACTGGACCCCCTGGAATGGGAACTGCTGACGCCGGTGGCCAACGGGACCGGCATCTTCTTCCTGGTAGCCGGACTCACCATGCCTTCCTGGGGGCCGACGGTCTCCGAATGGCGGCGGCTGGCCCGCAACTTCGTCACCTATCAGCGGCTGCATCCGCTGTGGCGGGCGCTGTACGAGGCCGTGCCGGACATCGCGCTCAATCCGGACCACGCCGGCCGCCTCGCCCGCTTCCTGCCCGGCGACATCAGCTACCGCCTCTACCGCATGGTCATCGAGATCCAGGACGGTCTGCTCGCGTTGCGGCCGTACATGCCCTCGGGTGCGGACAGCGGCGATCGGCAGTCGGCCGACGAGGCAGGGCCCACGAGCGACCGGCTGCACGCCATGGTGCAGGCCAAGTCGCTCGCCTCGGCACTGCGAGCGAAGCGGGACGATCGTCCGCCGGTCCGGACATCCGTGGCGCTCAGCCCGGAGGCGGCCAAGGGCGGGAGCTACACCGAGGAAGTCGACTGGCTGCTGCACGTCGCCCGTGCCTACACCGCGCTTCGATCCACTGAGAGGAAGAATCGATGAAGTACCGCCAGCTGGGCGACGACGGCCCCGAGGTGTCCGCGATCGGCCTGGGCTGCATGGGCATGTCGATCGCATACGGCGTCCCGGACGAGGAGGAGTCCCAGCTCACCCTGGACCGCGCCCTCGAAATGGGCATCACCCTCCTGGACACCGCCGACGCCTACGGGCAGGGCAGCAACGAGGAGTTGGTCGGCCGCTGGCTGCGCCGGCACGCCCATGAGCGCGACCGGGTGGTGGTGGCCACCAAGTTCGGACTCCGTCATGACGCCGCCACGGGCCGGGTCGGCGACGTCGACACCTCCGCCGACTACGTTCCCGTCGCCTGCCGGGCATCACTGCGCCGCCTGGGCGCCACGCACATCGACCTCTACTACGCGCATCGCCGCAACCCTGCCACGCCCGTCGAGGAGACGGTCGGCGCCATGTCCCAGCTGGTGGAGGCCGGGCTGGTACGTCACATCGGACTGAGCGAGGTCAGCCCCGCGACGCTGCGCAAGGCCCATGCCGTCCACCCGATCAGCGCGGTCCAGGTGGAGTACTCCCTCTTCACCCGCAGCGTGGTGGAAGGCGAACTGCTCGCCACCTGCCGGGAACTGGGCATCGCCGTCGTGGCCTACTCCCCGCTCGGGCGCGGCATGCTCACCGGTGCCGTAGCCTCCCGCGGCGACCTGGTACCGCAGGACAACCGCCGACGCTGGCCGCGGTTCGCGGACGAGAACATCCAGCGCAACCTGGCGCTCGTAGAGGCCGTACGGGAAGTCGCCGAGCGGATCGGCTGCTCGCCCGCCCAGGCCGCGCTGGCCTGGCTGCTCGCCCAGGGCGAGGACATCGTGCCCATCCCCGGCACCAAGCGCCGCCGCTACCTGCAGGAGAACGCCGCTGCCGTGGCGCTGTCGCTGACCGAGGCCGACCGCGATCTGCTGCGTCAGGCCGTACCCGAGGAGGCGGTGGCGGGCGAGCGCTACCCGGAAACGGCCCTGGAGCGGCTAGGGCACTGAGAGCGGATCCATCGGGCTTCCTTGGGCTCCCTTGTGGGCTTCCTTGGGCTCCCTTGGCTCTCTCGGGTGTGGCCGAGGAGCGGGGCGATCATCGGCCGGTTGGCCGTGAGCGCCTGGGGCGGGCCCGCGTCCGGCGGGATCATGCCTAGGACGACGCGGTGGGGTTCTGGCACGCCCATCTGCGGCATTGTCGTCTGGTGAGAGGAGAATGAGCGGCATGGGCATGGTGAAAGACATAGATGTCCGCGGTATGCAGCACTGCGAGACGACGGCGCTGGGCGTGCTGCTGCGGCATGAGGGACTCGACTTGTCCGAGCCCATGCTGTTCGGGCTTGGCTCCGGGCTGTCCTTCGTCTACTGGGACAGCAAAGGCATGGGCTTTCCCTTCTTGGGAGGCCGGGTCAAGCCGTTCGAGCTCACCAGGAACCTGGCCGCCGTACTCGGGGTTGAGCTGCTGGTCGGGGAGACCACCTCCCCGCGCAGGGCGTGGCAGAACGTGGCGGCACCCATCGACGCCGGTCGGCCGGTCGGCCTTCAGCTCGACAGCTACCACCTGGACTACTTCAGCACCAAGGTGCACTTCGGTGGGCACGTCGTGGCCATGTATGGCTACGACGAACAGGACGCCTACCTGGTGGACACCGACCCGCAGGGCGGAGCCGTCTCGACCAGCCTCGCCAGCCTGGCCAGGGCCAGAGCCGAGCGCGGCCCCATGACCGCCAAGCACCGCTCCTTCACCATCACAGCGCCCAGCAGCCTGACGTCACCGCAGGACCGGATCATCCCCGCGATCAAGACCTGCGCCGACGCCTTCCTGAACCCGCCCATCGCGAACCTGGGCCACCGGGGCATCGAGAAGACCGCCAAGCAAGTACCGAAATGGCTGCAGCGCAGCGACAATCCGCAGGAGGACCTGCCACGGGCGGCCGTCCTCATGGAGAGGGCCGGCACCGGCGGCGCCCTGTTCCGCAATCTCTACCGGGACTTCCTCGCCGAGTGTGTCCAGCTGATCGACAGCAGCCACCTGCGCACTGGCCACACCCTGTATACCGAGGCCGCCACCCTCTGGACACAGGTGGCCGCACTCATCGCGACAGCAGGCGGATCCGGCGACGCGAAGAACCTCATGCAGGCCGGCTCCGTCCTCCATGAGCTCTCGCGCGTTGAACGCGAAGCGATGCGGGCGCTCAGCATGCTCTAGGGACCTGTCCGGCGGGTCAGGTACGGATACCCAGGTACGGAGCCCAGGAACGGAGCCAGAGTTGTCCGCCGTCCGCTCCCGCAGGGCAGACGGCCAGCCGGCACCGCGTTGAGGCAGAGGCCGTCGAGGAGTGAGGTCAGGCGCTCGGTTTCGATGTCGATGTCGCGTCCGGGGCGCAGGGTGCCGGACTCGTCGAGCCGGGTGAGGACGCGGTACACCAACTTTCTCGTGCCGGTGGCGGTCTGGTACGGCGGGCATCCGGATCCACGACCTTTGGTTTGGCCTCATCGCGGGAGGCCTGGTGGTGCTGGCCCTCGTGCTCTTCGCCGTCGCCATTGCACTGAAGCGCAGGGGTCGGCTCGATCGGGCCCGCCGGTACGCGGACCCCGTCCTGCGTGCGACGTTGCATGCCGCCGCCCGCCGGGTGGAGCGCGGCTCCTTCCGTACGGGGCGGCGGGACGGCCGACGCGACGGCGAGGGGCGGGGCCGCGACGTGGCGGCGAGGCGGAATGCGCGGTCCTGACGGCCCAGGTCGCTGGCAGGCCGGAGGGCGCCCAGCATGGAAGATGAGGAGCAGAAGGGAGCCTGAGCCTTCCGGTAGGCCGTGTGGCGAAGCACAACACAGGGGATCACGTAGGCCCAGGGGATCACGTCGCGCCTGGCCGAAATGCCGCGTCGAAATGCCGCGTCGAGATGTCGAAACGTCGAAATGTCGAGTTGAAAGCGAGGGCTGACCACGACCGATCACGCCAATCATGTCGGGCACGCCGATCGCGTCGATCACACCGACTATGTCCTCCCGCTGGGTCGGCCGGTACGCACGGACCTGGAACTCGTGGGCGGCAAGGCCGCGAACCTGGCGGAGCTGGTGCGCGGGGGATTTCCCGTGCCTCCCGGGTTCGTGATCACCACGGCGGCGTACCGGCCCCCGGACCTCGCCCGGTTCGGCCCGGGCAGCGGCGAGGCAATCCGGCATACCATCGGCATCCGGCGTGCCAGCGACATCCGGCGTGCCATCGAGGCGGCCGAGGTGCCGGACGTGGTGGCGGACGCGGTGCGCGCCGCCTATCGGGAGCTGGGCGGCGGTGCGGTCGCGGTGCGGTCGAGCGCCACCGCCGAGGATCTGCCCGAGGCGACGTTCGCCGGTCAGCAGGACACCTTTCTCCACGTCATCGGCGAGCGGGAGTTGCTCGACGCGGTCCGCCGCTGCTGGGCGTCGCTGTGGAGCGACCGCGCCATCGACTACCGGCACAGCCACGGCGTCGAGCACGGCCGGGTGAAGATCGCAGTGGTCGTGCAGCGCATGGTGGCCGCCGAGTTCGCGGGGGTCGCCTTCACCAGCGATCCCGTGACCGGCGACCGGCACACGATGATCATCGATGCGACTCCGGGGCTCGGCGAAGCCGTGGTCTCCGGGCTGGTCACCCCCGAGCACATCGTGGTCGACAAGCGACGCTCGCGGGTGATCGGCCGCAGGGCGGGGCGCCACGAGGTCATCGTCCGGCCCCGCCCGGGCGGCGGCACCGAGCGGGTGGCCGGGCATCCCCCGGAGACGGACTTGCCCGCGCACGCCGTGCGGCGGCTCGTACGGATCGGCAGGGAGGTCGAGCGGCACTTCGGCCGGCCGCAGGACATCGAATGGGCCTGGGCAGGCGGTACGGCGTACGTCCTGCAGACCCGGCCGATCACTGCGCTGCCCGCGCCCGCGTGGCCCTCGCTGCCCGTGCGGCCGCCGGCACCGGCGCGGCGGCCCGTGCGGCGGTTGCAACGCATGGTGGCCGCGATCGTCGCGGAGGTCGTGCCGATCCGCCCGTACCCGATCGACATCACGGCATGGGCGGCTCCGCTGCTCGGCGCCATCGAGAAGCTGATCGCCTCGACCGGCGTCGCGCCTGCGCCACTGGGCCGGGTGTTCGTCGAGGAGGACGGTGTGGTGGTCCGCGTGGATCTGCCGCGACCGAGGATCACCTGGCGGGTGCTGACGGCGCCGGCGGCCTTCGTACGGGCGGCCCGCCGCTACGACCCCGCCCGCTGGCGCACCGATCCGCTGGTCGACGAGGTACAGCGGCGGGCGCAGGCACTGCGCGCACGGGACCTCGGCGGCTCCTCGTGGCCGGAACTGATGGCCCTGCTGAAGGAAGGGCCGGCGATCGCGGGCACGGCGCTGGAGCTGCGTCTGCGCTACTTCCCCCGCACGGTCCTGGCGCTGGCGGGGCTCTTCGCGTCCCTGTCCGTGCTGCGCCGACGCCGACTGATGGGGGCGCTGCTGTCCGGAGTGGACACCCTGACCACCGACGCGAACCGCGCATTGGAGGACCTGGCGACTACGATCCGGACGGATCCCGGACTCGCGGCGACCTTCGCACGCCACGACGCCGACGAGCTCCACGCCGCCCTGGGGCGGTCGGCACCCGCCTTCCTCTCCGCCTTCGACGCCTTCCTCGACCACTACGGGCACCGCGATACGACCACACCGCTGCTGGTCACCCAGCCGACCTGGCGTGACCGGCCGGACGCGGTCCTGGCCCTGCTGAAGGGACTCGCCGCCGAGCCCCCGCCGCCGACGGGGCCGCACCCCGCCGAGCGAGCCGAACAGGCGCTGCTCAGCCACCCCTTGCTCCGCCGGGCGCCGGGCTCGCTGCGCACGGCGGTGCGGGCGCTGCTGCGGCAGGCCCGGTGGTTTCAGCAGGTGCGCGACGACACGCGCTACCTGGCCGTGCTCCCGGTCCCGACGATGCGGCAGGTGCTGCTCGAAATGGGCCGGAGGCTGGTCGCGGCCCGAGTGCTCGACACCTCCGAGGACATCTTCCATCTGCGCCGAGACGAGCTGGAGCGCCTCGCGGACCGGCCCCCGGAGCCCCCGCTCGGCGACGATCTGCGTGAGCGCGCGACCCGGCGCAAGGCCCGCCGTGCCCAGCTCGCCGGTACGCCGCTCGTGCGCGCCCGGTGGACCGTCGAGGCGGGCGGAGACATCGTCCTGCGGGGAACGCCGGGCAGCGCCGGTGTGGCAGAGGGCCCGGTCCGTGTCGTCCACCGGGTGGAGGAGTTCGGGAGCCTGCGCAACGGAGAGGTCCTGGTGGCCCGCTATACGAGTCCCGCGTGGACGCCGCTGTTCCGCAGGGCGGCCGCCGTGGTCGTCGACACCGGCGGCGTCGCCTCCCATGCGGCGATCGTCGCGCGCGAGTACGGCATCCCCGCGGTCATGGCCACGGTCCACGCGACCACCCGCCTCACGGACGGCCAACGAGTCCGCGTCGACGGGGACCGAGGAGTGGTCCTGCTGGCCGAGTGAACCCGTACCCGTGGTTCGCACGCTGGAGGAGTCACCACGGTATGCGAGCGACCACGGGCGATGGCGAGCGGTCACGAGCAATGACGAGCCACGACGACCAACGACGACCAATGGCGAGTAATGACGAGCAATGACCGGTCATCCGCAAGGCGGTTCGTAAGGAAGATCCCGTGAAAGGTAGCGCTGCCACTGCTCCCGGGTGAGGGTGTTGCCGGTGGTCGCGCAGATCCGTCGGATCACCTTGTCGACATCCAGTCCCCACAATCGGGCGGAGCCATCGGCGCTGGCGGTCGCGAGAGTCTGTCCGTCGGGGCTGAGCATCACCGAACTGACGGTGCCGCTATGGCTGTTGAGGGCGTGTCCCACCGCTGCGGGGTGAGCGGGGTCGCTCACGTTCCACAGTCGGGCGGAGCCGTCGGCGCTTCCGCTGGCGAGCTGGTGTCCGTCGCGGCTGAAGGTGATCGAGTAGATGACTCCGGTGTGGCCGGTGAGGGGTTGGCCCAGGTGGCGGGGGTGGGCCGGGTCGGTCACCCGCCACAGGCGGATGGTGCTGTCGGCGCCGGCGGTGGCGAGGGTGTCGCCGTCCGGGCTGAACCCGACGGCGAAGACGGTGTCGGAGTGGCCGCTCAGGGGACGGCCCAGGGGCGTGGGGCGGGCCGGGTCGGTGATGTTCCACAGGCGGGTGGTGCGGTCGTTGCCCGCGGTGGCGAGGGTGTGTCCGTCGGGGCTGACGGCGAGGCAGTAGACCTTGCCGGTGTGGCCGGTGAGCGGCGCGCCCAACTGCCGCGGGCGGGCCGGATCGGTGACGTTCCACAGGCGGACGGTGCGGTCGTTGCTGCCGCTGGCGAGGAGGCGTCCGTCGGGGCTGAAAGCGACCGACGAGACGGTGTCGGAGTGGCCGCTCAGGGGGCGGCCCAGGGGTGTGGGGCGGGCCGGGTCGGTGACGTTCCACAAGCGGATGGTGCGGTCGTCGCTTGCGCTGGCGAGGAGGCGTCCGTCGGGGCTGAAGGCCACCGACTCGACGACGTCCGTATGGCCGGTGAGCGGGGAGCCCAACTGCCTGGGGCGGCCCGGGTCGGTGACGTCCCACAGACGCACCGTGTGGTCGTCACTGGCGGTCGCGAGGCGGTGCCCGTCGGGGCTGAACGCAACCGATTCAAGGTCGGCCAAGTGGCCGGTGAGGGGAGTCGGGGTCGCACTCCACAGCCGTACGGTGTGGTCGTTGCTGGCACTGGCCAGAATGCGCCCGTCGGGGCTGAACGCCACACCGCGGACGGTGCTGGAGTGGCCGGTCAGGCCGGGGAAGGGCTGGCCCAGCGGGGTCGGACGCAGGGGGTTGGCGACGTTCCACAGCCGCGCCATGCTGTCGTTGCTCCCGCTGGCCAGGGTGTGCCCGTCCGGGCCGAACGCGACGGAGTAGATGGTGCGGGTATGGCCGATGAGCGGTTGGCCCAGGGGCGTCGCACGGGCGGGATCGGACACGTCCCACAGGCGGACGGTGCGGTCGGCGCTGCCGCTGGCCAGGGACTTCCCGTCCGGGCTGAACGCCACCGACTTGACGGCACCGGCGTGGCCGGTGAGGGGATCGGCCACTGCGCGGGGACGGGCCCGGTCGCCGAGGTCCCACAACCGGATCGTCTGGTCCTCGCCGGCGCTGGCGAGCGTATGTCCGTCGGGGCTGAACGCCACCGAATCAACAGTGCCGACGTGGTCGGTGAGAGGGCGGCCGAGCGCGCGGGGACGCGCCCGGTCGCGGAGGTCCCAGAGGCGTACGGTCCGGTCCTCAGACGCGCTGGCGAGGGTGCGTCCGTCGTGGCTGTACGCCACGGACGTGACGGCGCCGGTGTGGCCGGCGAGGGAACGCTCCAGCGCCCGGGGGCGGGCCCGGTCGGTGACGTCCCACAGGCGGATGGCGCGGTCCTTGCCGGCGCTGGCGAGGGTGTGTCCGTCGGGGCTGAACGCCACCGTGTTGACGGCCCGGGTGTGCTCCGCGAGCGGGCGCCCCAGAGCCTTGGGGCGCCCGGCAGGGTCGGGCTGCTTGAGCTGCCCGTGCTGCCGGGGAGACGCCATGTCCTGCCGGGGAGACGCCATGTCCCACAGCCGCACCGTGTGGTCGTCACTGGCGCTGGCGAGGGTGCGTCCGTCGGGGCTGAACGCCACCGAGGTGACCTGATTGCCATGGCCGGTCAAGGGCATGGACAGCGGGACGTTCCCCGCCCCCACCAGGTCCGTGTACACCTCCTGATCGCCGGGCCGCATCTGATGGGCGATAAGGCTGAGCTGGGCGGAAAGGGAGACATCGACGTTCCGCAGTTGGTCGGACTCCGCCGTGACCTGGTTGAAGACGGCGGTGTCGCGCTGCTCGAACGCGTACAACGCGGCGCCGGAAGCCAACAGGGCCAGCACCGCGAGCAGAGCGACCGCGGTGCGACGGAGAACGGTGGCACGGCGCTTCTGCCGCCCGGCGGCTAGCAGGAACGCCTCAGCGGTGGGGTTCACCTCGTTCGGATGGGCAGCCGCCCACGTACGCGCGGCTTCCAGACGGCTGCCCCGGTAGAGCGCCGTGGCGTCCCGACGGTCGCGGTCCCAGTCGGCGGCCGCGTCGTCCAGGTCCTGGCGGATCAGATTGCCGGCCCGGTCGGTGTCGATCCAGGTACGCAGCCTCGGCCAGGCACGCAGCAGGGCGTCATGGGTGATTTCGACCGTGTGCTGTTTGAGAGTGAGCAGCCGGCCCTTCGCGAACGCGTCGAGCACTGCGGTGGCCCGGGCGGAATCGATCCCTTCCACGAGATCCCTGCGTGCCCTGCGCCGGGGGATGTCATCGCTGCCGTCACCGATCTTGACCAGACGGAGGAAGAGCGTACGGGCCATGTCCCGGTCGGCGGGCGAGAGGCGGGTGTACACGTCCTCCGCCGTGTTGGCGACGGCGTGATGGATGCCGCCCGTCGCCCGGTAGCCGTCCACGGTCAGGATGTGACCGTGCCGCTGCTGCCAGACGGTCCGCAGCGCGTGGGCGAGCAGCGGCAGCCGCCCGGCCTCGTACCCGACCGCATCGCCCGCGACGCTGACCGCGCCCAGGTCGCGGAGCAGCACCTCCACCAGGCCGGGCTCAAGCTGCAGACCCACGTCCTGGGCCGGGTACTGAATGGCTTCGCGCAGTTCGTCGGATGTCATGGGCCCGACGAAGACCTGGTCGGTCTGGAGCGCGGCGCGCAGCAGCGGGTGGTCGGCACAGGGGCCGTAGAAGTCGGCGCGCAGACCGCAGACGACGAGGGCGACGGGGGCGTGGGGGAGAGGGCGGCTGAGGTCGCCGTGGCCCTCGTGGTGGAGGTCGCCCTGGCCCTCGTGGTGGAGTTCCCGGTGGGGTGTGCCGGGGGTGTCGCGATGGAGGGCGCGCCCGGGGCCTCGTTCGGCCAGCCGGCAGACCAAGTCGACGAAGTCGCGCCGTTCTTGATCGTCCGTGCACAGGGTGAACAGTTCCTCCAACTGGTCGACGATCACGACCAGCCGGACGCCCGACCTGCGCAGCATGGCCACGCACTCCTCGGGCCCGCCGGTCACGGTCGCGGCCACGGTCTCCGGGTCCGCCCGCAGAGCCGCCGCGAGAGAGGCCGTGAAGGCCGTCAGCGGACGGGCGGTCGGGGTGAACACCAGACGCGGCCAGTGCCGGGAGCCGGGCAGGGCGCTGCCTGCCAGCGCCGACACCAGCCCCGCCCGTAAGAGCGACGACTTGCCGGCCCCGGAAGGAGCGACCACCATCAACGGGCCCCCGTCGTGGAGGCGACCGTCCAGCCGGGCGGTCAGCCCGGCGATCAGCCGGTCCCGCCCGAACAACCACCGCGCGCTCTCCGGCCCGAACGCCGCCAAGCCCGGGTACGGGCACTCGTCCACCACCGTGCCCGAATCGACCCGGCGGATCCGGCGCACACCGTCGTGACTGTGTATGTGGACGTCCCGACCAGCCTGGTTGACCTGCGCGTTGCCGGCCGCCTGCGCTTCAAGGTGAATCCGCTCGGCGAAGGACGGACGCTCACCGGAAGACGGACGCCCCTCGGAGGAAGACGGATGCCCCTCGGAAGACGGACGCTCACCGGAGGACCGCTGTACATCCTCAGAAGCATCCTCGGGCGGCTCCCCCATGACGCACCCCCGTCACCCGAATCACTCGGAGTGACTCAGGCTAGCCAGGGCCGTACGACACGTACAGAGAGCGTCCGGTCAAGAAAGAGAGCGTCCGGTCAAGAATCCGAGGAGGGGGAGAGGAGGGGGAAGTGAAGCGGCGGTAGGGACGCAACCGTGGGCAGGCCGGTGCCCGGTGACATGGCATGGCAGTGGCCCCGCCGACACCATGGTGTCGTCACCGGCAGGCTGAAGGGATCGAGAATGTTCCGTAAGGTGCTGGTCGCCAATCGTGGTGAGATCGCGATTCGCGCGTTCCGTGCGGGCTACGAGCTGGGCGCGAAGACCGTTGCCGTCTTCCCGCACGAGGACCGCAATTCACTGCACCGGCTCAAGGCCGACGAGGCATATGAGATCGGCCAGCCGGGGCACCCGGTACGGGCCTACCTCTCCGTGGAGGAGATCGTCCGTGCCGCGCACCGGGCGGGAGCGGACGCGGTGTACCCGGGCTACGGGTTCCTGTCCGAGAACCCCGACCTGGCGCGCGCGTGCGAGGAGGCGGGCATCACGTTCGTCGGGCCGAGCGCGGAAACGCTCGAACTGACCGGGAACAAGGCGCGCGCGGTGGCCGCCGCCCGCGCGGCCGGCGTGCCGGTGCTCGGCTCCTCGGCGCCCTCCAGCGACGTGGACGAACTGGTCCGTGCCGCCGACGACATCGGCTTTCCCGTGTTCGTCAAGGCGGTCGCCGGCGGCGGCGGGCGCGGAATGCGCCGTGTCGAGGACCCCGCGATGCTGCGCGAGGCCATCGAGGCGGCGGCCCGCGAGGCGGCCTCCGCGTTCGGCGACTCCACCGTCTTCCTGGAGAAGGCCGTCGTCGACCCCCGTCACATCGAGGTGCAGATCCTCGCCGACGGGCGGGGCGATGTCATCCACCTCTTCGAACGCGACTGCTCGCTGCAACGCCGGCACCAGAAGGTGATCGAACTCGCGCCCGCCCCGAACCTCGACCCCGCGCTGCGCGAACGGATCTGCGCCGACGCGGTGCGGTTCGCCCGGCAGATCGGCTACCGCAACGCGGGCACCGTGGAGTTCCTGCTCGACCGCGACGGGAACCATGTCTTCATCGAGATGAACCCGCGCATCCAGGTCGAGCACACGGTGACCGAGGAGGTCACCGACGTCGACCTCGTACAGGCGCAGCTGCGCATCGCCGCCGGCGAGACGCTGGCGGGCCTCGGCCTCACGCAGGACAGGGTCGTCCTGCGCGGTGCCGCGCTGCAATGCCGCATCACCACCGAGGACCCGGCCAACGGCTTCCGCCCGGACACCGGCCGCATCAGCGCCTACCGATCGCCCGGCGGCTCGGGGATCCGGCTGGACGGCGGCACCACGCACGCCGGTACGGAGATCAGCGCCCACTTCGATTCCATGCTGGTCAAACTCACCTGCCGGGGCCGGGACTTCGGCACCGCCATCGGCCGGGCCCGGCGCGCCGTGGCTGAGTTCCGCATCCGCGGCGTGGCCACGAACATCCCGTTCCTGCAAGCCGTGCTGGACGACCCGGACTTCCAGGCAGGGCGGGTCACCACGTCGTTCATCGAACAGCGGCCGCATCTGCTCACCGCGCGCCACTCCGCCGACCGCGGTACAAAGCTGCTCACCTACCTCGCCGACGTGACGGTGAACAAGCCGCACGGCACACGGCCCGAGCTGATCGATCCGGTCACCAAACTGCCGCCCACACCCGCCGGCGAACCGCCCGCCGGCTCCCGGCAGCGGCTCGCCGAGCTCGGCCCGGAAGGCTTCGCCCGGTGGCTGCGCGAGTCCCCGGCCATCGGAGTCACAGACACCACGTTCCGCGACGCCCACCAGTCGCTGCTCGCCACCCGGGTCCGCACCAAGGACATGCTCGCCGTCGCCCCCGTGGTGGCGCGGACCCTGCCGCAGCTGCTGTCCCTGGAATGCTGGGGCGGCGCCACGTACGACGTCGCCCTCCGCTTCCTCGCCGAGGACCCCTGGGAGCGCCTGGCCGCACTCCGCGCAGCCGTACCGAACATCTGCCTGCAGATGCTGCTGCGCGGCCGCAACACCGTGGGCTACACGCCGTACCCGACCGAGGTGACCGACGCCTTCGTGCAGGAGGCCGCGGCCACCGGTGTCGACATCTTCCGGATCTTCGACGCGCTCAACGACGTCGGGCAGATGCGGCCCGCCATCGACGCCGTACGGGAGACCGGAACGGCCGTCGCCGAGGTCGCTCTGTGCTACACCTCCGACCTGTCCGACCCGTCCGAGCGCCTGTACACGCTGGACTACTACCTCCGCCTGGCCGAGCAGATCGTGGCCGCCGGCGCCCACGTCCTGGCCATCAAGGACATGGCAGGGCTGCTGCGCGCTCCGGCCGCCGAGAAGCTCGTTACGGCCCTGCGCCGCGAGTTCGACCTGCCGGTGCACCTGCACACCCACGACACCGCGGGCGGCCAGCTGGCCACCTATCTCGCCGCGATCCGGGCCGGCGCGGACGCGGTGGACGGCGCGGTGGCGTCCATGGCCGGTACCACCTCGCAGCCGTCGCTGTCGGCCATCGTGGCGGCGACCGACCACTCCGAACGGCCCACGGGACTGGACCTGAAGGCGGTCGGCGACCTGGAGCCGTACTGGGAGAGCGTCCGAAGGATCTACGCGCCGTTCGAGGCGGGCCTGGCCGCGCCGACCGGCCGCGTCTACCACCACGAGATCCCCGGCGGGCAGCTCTCCAACCTGCGCACCCAGGCGGTCGCGCTCGGCCTGGGCGACCGTTTCGAGGACATCGAGGCCATGTACGCCGCCGCCGACCGCATCCTCGGCCGGCTGGTGAAGGTCACCCCGTCGTCCAAGGTGGTCGGCGATCTCGCCCTGCATCTGGTCGGCGCCGGGGTGACACCGGAGGACTTCGAGGCGCGGCCGAACGAGTTCGACATCCCCGACTCCGTCATCGGCTTCCTGCGCGGCGAGTTGGGCAATCCGCCCGGCGGGTGGCCCGAGCCGTTCCGCACCAGGGCGCTGGAGGGCCGCGCCGCCCCCAAGCCCGTGCAGGAACTGACCGTGGACGACCGCAGGGGACTGGACAAGGACCGGCGCGCGACGCTCAACCGGATGCTGTTCCCCGGGCCGGCCCGCGAATACGAAACACACCGTCAGGCCTACGGCGACACCAGCGTGCTGGACAGCAAGGCCTTCTTCTACGGGCTGCGTCCCGGCAAGGAGTACGCCGTCGACCTCGAACCCGGCGTACGGCTCCTGATCGAGCTGGAGGCCATCGCCGAGGCCGACGAACGCGGGATGCGCACGGTGGTGTCGAACCTGAACGGCCAGCTGCGGCCGATCCAGGTACGCGACACCGCGGCGGCCGCCGACGTCCCGGTGACCGAGAAGGCCGACCGGTCCAACCCCGGGCACGTCGCCGCACCGTTCGCCGGAGTGGTGACGCTCGCGGTGGCCGAGGGCGACGAGGTGGCGGCCGGCACCACGGTGGCCACCATCGAGGCGATGAAGATGGAGGCCGCGATCACCGCCGCGAAGGCCGGGCGGGTGGCCAGGCTCGCCATCAACCAGATCCAGCAGGTGGAGGGCGGAGATCTCCTCGTCGAGATCGCCTGAGCGGCCTCGCGTCGCGGTCGGCGCGGCGATGTCCGATCCCGTCGCACGCAACGGTGCGAGTTCCGGACGCAGGCGCAGGCGCAGGCGCCGGACTGGGCTCCGGGCGATCACCCGTGCGCCGTCTTCACCGCATGGGGAAGATCGCGCACGTGGTGGTGGCGTGTGCGTACAGCTTGCCGTCGTCGACGCCGATCACCTCGGCTTCGGCGGTGCCGAGCGTGCGCCCGACGTGGACGGCGGTGCCGGTCGCCCGGAGCCTGCCGGTAAGCGCGGTCACCGGCCGGATGAGATGCACGTTGAGCTGCGCGGTCGTGTAGCCCGTACCGGCGGGCAGACGGCTGAAGACCGCGGAGCCGAGCGCCGAGTCCAGCAGGGTGGTCAGATAGCCGCCGTGCACGGTGCCCATCGGGTTGTACAGATGCTCGCCGGCGCCGCCTTCGAAGACCGCTCTGCCGGGCTCGGCGCCGACGAGCGTGAAGCCGAGCGTGTGGGAGATGGGTGCCTGCGGCGGCGAGACCTCATGGGCACCGCTCCTGCGCTCCGGGGCCGTCACCCTGACCGGCCCGAGCACGCTGCGACGGGCCTTTCCCACCTGGTTCTCCGGCTACCTGCTCCGCACCACCTCTGCCACAGGTCCACACGCCTGAAGGCGGCGGAGCCTACGAGAGTTCCTTCCGCATCAACGTGCACATGGTTTCGCGGAGGCGCAACGATCCATCAGGGGCTTGCTCCTCCCACGAGTCCGGCCGACGGTCGTACGCGACATAGCCCAGGCGTTCGTACAGCGCACGCGCCCGGGGGTTGTCCTCCTCCACCGCCAGCTCGGCCTGCCGCAGGCCGCGGTTCCTGATCCGCAGTTCCGCGGCTTCGACAAGGAACGTGCCGATCCCGTGCGACTGCAACGCGGGGTGGACGGCGAGCTGCCACAGCGTGCCGACGCCCTCCGCAACCTGGTAGTCGACGCCGCCCTTCGCCACAGGGATGTCCGTAGCGGCGCAGACCGCGAGGTAGTCGACCTCACCGGCCCGAGCACGCGCCAACTGCCTGGCGACACCGGCCAGATGGTGGTCGGACCCGGCCCACCCGCACGACGCCAGGTCCCTATGCGCCAGATCACGGACTGACAGCTTCAACACCACGCTGATCACCTTCAGCACCTCCGACAGCCAGCATCCTCGCCGGCTGTACAGGGGCGCAAAGCCGTTTCCTCAGCCGTGGTAGGCCAGGCTCACGGCCAAGGCAGCCACCGGCAGGCAGAAGAACACCGCCCAGGGGCCCAACTGGTAGTCACGGACTCGCAGATGGGCCCAGAGCGCACCCAGGAAGTACAGCACGAGACCGGCGGCGGCGAGCGTGCCCAGCACCGGCGCAGCGAACCCGGCCAGCAGCCCCAGCGCGCCCGCCGCCAACAGCGCGCCCAGCGGGCGCATCCAGGAGCGAGGCACGCGCAATTTGTCTGCCTGGCTCTTGGGGTACTCGTGACCGATGAAATTGGCGATCGCGGCCAAGCCGTTGACGGCCGAGGTGAGCAAAGTGACCACGAGGTAGACGGCGAACACGAAAGTCTCCTTCTGCGCGAGAACGACGGGCGGTTGTCCGCCTCTAGGACGGGGGAGCCCCCGAGAAACGTGACATGCCGTTCGCCGCTGGCCGGAACCTGTGTGTCAGAACCATGTGGAACACTCGCGTCGTTGTCCGAGCAAAGGATCGAACAAGCCGGAAACTCAGGAAACTCAGGGGGATTGCTTTTCATGGGCGTGAGCATCGGATTCATCGGCGCGACAACGCAGGAGCTGGACAGGGCAGAGCGAGAACCGAGTTGGGCCGATGAATACGTCTACGCGCTCTACGACAGCGACGCCCTCTCAAGGGGGGATCGTCCGCACGGCGGCCCGGACAAAGCGTGGGCCGGCGTTCAGTTCCTGCTCGAAGAGGCGGATGCGGGGCTCGATTTCCTTATGGACGGGTTCCAGATCCTGGAGGACGGCACCCTGTTCGGCTGGACCGCGGAGCAGATCCAGAGCGTGGCATGCGAGCTCCGGGCGACCCCGTGGGAGCGGCTCGCGGCCCACTACGACCCGGAACGGATGACGAAGGAACGGGGAGGATACCCACCCGGCGAGCTGGACTGGCTCGAACGCTCCTATGAGGAAACCGTCGCGTTCTTCGCCGAGGCAGCCGCGGGCGGATACGGGGCGTTCATGAGCTTCAGCTTCTAGGCGCTCCCGATGGGGCAGACCGGCGTACGACTGGATGCGCAGGGCCGTGCCGGACCGATGCCCTTGGCCGACCGATGCTCTTGGCCGACCGATGCTCCTGACCGGCCACCTCTGCCCCCTGACTCCCCTCCCGCCGCCCTCAACGTCAAGGGACACGGGCTCAGTGCCGCCCGCGATCGCGCAGCGCGACCCAGGCCGGTACGAGAAGCAAGGCCAGCGCGGCGGTCCAGGCGGCGATGTTCAGGTCCGGGCTCAGCGCCGGCGCCAGATCGGGCGCCACACGGCAGGCCTTGTTATCGGTGCCCCACAGCACACAGGCGAAGTGGGCGCGTGCGGTGAAGGCGGCGGCCGGCAGCAGCAGTCCCGCGCCGAGGGCGCCGAGAACCCCGTGCAGGGCGCGCAGTTCGCCGGGCGCGTGTCGCCATGCGACGACGAAGCCGACGGCGAGCTGCAGCAACACCGCGCACGCCACCGCGTAGAAGGTGAAGACCGCACCGATCCACACGATCGGCCCGGGGAGGACCACGGCGCAGAACAGATGCCACAGCCACAGGCCCAGCCCGGCGGCGGCGCCGAACACCACGCCCTGTGCCAAGGCCCGCAAGGGCCGCAGCCGCGGCGGAGCGACGATTGCCGCCGAGTTCTCCGCCGAAACGGGCTGCAGCAGAAACCGTTCCGGTCCTGCGCCGGGCGTTCCGGCGCGGGCGCGCCCGTCGAGCCGTTCGCCGAGCCGTCCGCCGAGACGGGCGGCCAGCGGGAGCCCGGCGGTGAACGCCACCAGAGCGATGACCCACCACGGCGGCGCCATCACGACGGCCGTGGAGAACACGAACCCAAGGTGGTCCAGCGGCGTCGGCAGCAGATTCAGCGGCCGTGGCAGCGGCAACAGACCGAAGCCGGGCGTACGGGCGGCGTAGGCCTGCCCCAGCCAGACGCTCAGCAGCGCGACGCCGACCGCGCACCCCGCGACGACCAGCAGCAGCGGGCGCCGGCCGGCCAGCACAACGGGCGCCCACGCACGGGCCGTCGCGGCGTTCCACCGCACGAATCCATAGCCGACGACCCCGAGGATCAGCCACCACGACAGGTGGACCGGCAGCGAGTTGGCGATGCCGAGGGCCAGCGCGGTGTGGTGCGAACTGTCCCCGAAAGTACCCACGATGAGTCCGGCCGCCATGGCGAGCCCGGTGCGATGCGCGCCGGCCCAGCGACCGTGGTTCAGCCGTGCGGCCAGCGTCACGCGCCAGATGCCCATCGCCACGCCACCGCCCAGCAAGACGGCGGGCACGACGGCGGACAGCGGGCTGCTGGGGTCGGCGAGATGGGTCGCATCCTCGGTCCACTGCGCCTCCTGCTGGTAGACGAGCGAGCAGGTCAGAGCCAGGGCGAACGCCTCCCGGGGGCCGAAGTCGAACAGCAGCCGGGTGTCGCTCAGTGCCGCCAGCCGCTTTCCGGCCGTGGGATGCGAGCGCAGGTAGGCAGGCCGGCGGCGGCCGCCGCCCTGCTCATGGCCGTGCTGGGCGGCGAGGACGCGTCGTAGCGAGTGGGCCCCGCGGGTCCACACGGCGACCCGGGCGTCCGCGTACAGCTCGCGGCTGCGCAGTACCGCGGTGCTGGTGAGGACGACGGTGGCCGCGAGTGCGCACTGGGCGAGGACGAACAGCAGCTGGTAGAGCAGCCCTCCGGGCATCAACACCGCCGCGACCAGCAACGCCACCGGTGCGGTGACGGCCAGGGGAGCCGCGAGTGCGGCGACGAACAGCCGGGAGCAGATGAGCGTGAGGAAGGCGACGTCGACATCCCGGTTGCGCAGGTGCGCCAGTTCGTGCAGGACGATGGCGCGGAAGGCCTCAGGATCCCGCCGATGCAGTTGCAGCAGTCCCGCACTGAGCATCACATAACGCCGACCGACCCGGCCGAAGGCGAGCCCGGTGGGGCGCAGATCACGCCAGGCGACGACGAAGCGCACCCGGCACCGCAGCTCGGCGAGCGCCACCAGCTCCTCCAGCGTGCCGCGGATGTCCGCGAATCCGTCGGCCGGTAAGGGACGCAGACGGCGCCGGCGGAGCCGGTAGCCCGGCAGCAGCCAGTACACGATGCCGACGACCAGCCACAGTGCTCCCAGGGCGGCCAGTTCGACGGCGGTCCTGTTGCCGAAGTCCGGGAACAGGCATCTGCGGCTGATCTCGCCGGGATCGGCGGCCATGTCCTCGAAGTTCTCGGCCGCGCATTCGAGGGCGTGGGAGATGCTGTCCACATCGCCGCCGAGCCCGAAGTAGGCCGCCGTGCTGAACGCCCCGCCGATGGCCACCGCCATGGCTGTCGACGTGCTGAGGATCAGCAGCGCGAACCGCAGCGAGGTCCCCGACGGCATGCGGAACGGATGCGGCATGCCCACCGGAGCGCCGGTCGGGGGAGCCGGCGCGGCGTTCATGGGGTGTTCTCTTCCCGGTCCGGTTCCGGCAGCGCCTGTACCCCGCCGACGATGGCGTCCGCCAGCAGTCCCGCCTGCGCGGGCGGCAACCCCAGGGCGGCGGCCCGGTCGTAGGCGATCCGCCGCAGCCGCGCCAGCTCCTCGGCCCGGGAGGTCTGCGGAGCGTTCGGCTCCACGGCGCGTACGGCGCCGGGCGCGGCGAACGGATTGTCCGCACCGCCGTCCCCGCCACCGTCCCGTCGCGTCCGCCGCCGTCGCCACCAGCCCCGCCGGCGCTCCTGGCGCATGACGTCGGTGACGATGTTCCCCGCAACGGCCGCCGCGACCGGCAGCGCGAACTGTGTCAGCGTGCCGATGACGACGGCATCGATGCCGATCCCCAGGGGTTCCTGCCGGGCCTTCCGTTCCACCCGCCCCAGACCGTCGAAGTAGGCCTCGGCCGTCTCCTCGAAGAGCGCCAGCTCCTCCGGAGCCAACCGCCGCACGGCCTCCCGAGCCAACTCCCGGCCCCGCTGCGCCTCACCGTCCCGCACCCCGCCCACTGGCAGCCCCCGTCCCCTGTTCGCCAGTCTTCCCGTGGAGTATCGGCCCCCAACTCACCCCACAGTCAAGCTATTTGGCGCCTATGTCGTACGGGAACCCTCCCGTCCCGTACGCGCGGGTCAGGTCGTCCTGGGGATCTGCTGGGTGATGCAGTGGACGCCGCCACCGCCCCAGGCGAGCGTGGTGGCGGGAACGCCGACGACCTGCTTCGTCGGGAAGAGGGACTGGATGATGCCCAGCGCCGCGGTATCGGACGCCGGGAGATCGGCCGTCGGCACCACGACACCGGTGGCGGTGGGGTAGTAGTTGGTGTAGCTGAAGGTGATCACCTCGTCCGTGCCCACCGTGAACTTGGGCAGTTGATCCATCTCCGTCAGCTGGAAGCCGCGGCCCCGGGCATCCGTGCTGGCCTGCAGCACGCTCTTGTTCTCGCTCAGGCGCGCGTGGTTGGGGTCACCGGTGTCGGACGGCAGATTGATCAGCAGGCGGGCCGGTCCGGCGTAGGCGGCGACCAGATCGACGTGCCCGTTGGTCACGGTGTCCCCGTACATCCCGTACGGCAGCCAGATCATCTTGCTCGCCTGATAGGCGTCCAGCAGCACGGCCTCGATCTGGGCCTTGGTCATGTCGGGGTTGCGGTTGGGGTGGAGCAGACACTCCTCGGTGCCGATGATCGTGCCCTGGCCGTCCTGGAGGAGCGCGCCGCCCTCGAAGACCATGCCGACGGGCAGCCGGGGCACCCGCAGGTGGTCGCAGACGCCTGTCGGGAGATCGTCGTCCTTGTCGTGCGGAAACTTCTCTCCCCAGCCGTTGAACCGGAAGTCGAGGCCGAGGAGCCGCCGCCCGCTGGGGTCGACGCCGAAGACCGGCCCGTTGTCGCGCGGCCAGCAGTCGTTGATCGGGTACTCGATGACATCGACGGTCGGACCGACCTGCTGCCGTACGAAATCCCCCATCCCGGTGTTGGCCACCATGGTGACCGGCTCGAACTGCGCGATGGCCCGGGCCACTTCGGCGACCTCGCTCTGGACGGCCGGGAGCCTCTGCCCCCAGTTGTTGCCGGCGTCCCAGGGGAAGGCCATGATGCAGCCCGCGTGCGGTGCCCACTCACCGGGCACGGTGTAGGCGGTGCCGTCGTAGGTGGCGGCGTTCGCGCGCCCGGTGCTGACCTCGGCGAAGGCGGCCGTGGTGGCGGCAACCGCAGAGGCCGCCATGAAGCCCCGTCGGCTGAGCCCAAGGTTCCGGGTCGGTCGGGGTGCGTTGCTCATGCTTGCTCTCCTCACGTGACGTTCTGGGACTCGGGCTCGGCCGCGCTCTCGGCGTGCTCACGGCCTGTTCGGGGGGCGCCTTCCGTGCCGTTCTGCAGCTCGGTGGCGGGGATCTTGTCCTGGGGCCGACGGATCATCAGGTAGGCGGCCCCGGCGCCCAGGACCGCGGCGACGCCGAGCGGTGCGGCCCAGATCTGGTACCAGGGCGCTCCCGGTGGGGCGAGCACCGCACGCGGCCAGGCGACGTTGACGACCTCGAAGCCGGTCCAGGCCACGGCGATGACATTGAGGACCGTGCCCTTGCGGCCCTGCTGGATGTGGCCGCCGGGCACCCACCTCCCGCGGCGCCGCGCGATCAGGGCGGCCGCGGTGACCAGGAAGAACGGTACGAAGGTGGCGGCGGTGCCGAAGGCGATCAGCGAACCGATCGCGGTGGCGTTCAGCCCGAGCAGCAGCGCCGCGCCGGAGACGAGCGTCGAGGCGATCAGACCGCCGATGGGCGCCTGGCGCTTGTTGACCCTGCGGACCTGCCGGGAGAACGGGAACACGTCGTCGCGGGCGAGCGAGTACAGCCCGCGGGCGGCACCGCCCTGGGACGCCATGGCACAAGCGAGAAAACTGATCAGGACGACCAGCACGAACGGCTTGTCGGACCAGGAGCCGAACGAGGTCACCACGGCGGTGGTCACCGGGTCGGTGTCCGCGCCGGCGACCGCGGCAGCCGTGTTCGGGTACGCGACGGCGACGGCCACCGCGTTGAGTATGACCACGGCGCCGACGGACAACAGCGCCCACCACATGGCCCGGGGCACCCGGCGGCCGGCGTCCCTGGTCTCCTCGGCCGTCGACACACAGGCGTCGAAGCCGATGAACGCCCACCCCGCCACGGCCAGCACGGTCAGGAACGCCACCGGCACGGACCCGCCGGACAGCGCCTCCGCCCCGAAGGTGTCCGTGAACAGCGAGAAGGAGTGCTTACGGAAGAACAGCAGCAGGGACACCCCGACGAGCACCGAGGCGATCGCCTCGCCCGCGATCCCCGCCGATACGAACCACTTCAGCATGGTGATGCCGTACGCGTTGATCAGCGCGCAGAGCAGCACGATCGCCAGCGAGACGGCGACCATCGCGCTGGGTGACGGCGTCACCCCGATGAGCGCGAACACCCAGGGCGCCGCCAGATAGGCGACGGTGGTGTTCCCGAACATCACCGCGAACTGCCACACCCAGCCGCTCAGCCACCCGAACCGGGGCCCGATCAGCCGGCGGCCCCACTGGTAGGGCCCACCGGCCAGCGGCCACTGGGAGGTCAGCTCGGAGTAGACGTTGACCACCAGGCACTGCCCGGCCAGGACGAGGGGGAGCGCCCAGACCCACGCGGGCCCGGCGATCATCGTGCCGATCATGGAGACCGCGTACAGCGCGACCACCGGAGAGACCACGGCGAAGCCCATGGAGATGTTTCCCAGGATGTTCAGGCCGCGGCGGAGTTCTTGTCTGTACCCCAGCGACTCAAGACGGGCGGCGTCGCTGTCACCGCTGCCGGTGGGGGAGAGGGGCGGGGGCAGTGGCATGGGCATGGCGGTACCTCGGCTCGCTCATCGACTAAAACTAACTTTGTTAGTCGGCGAACGTAGGGTCGCCCGGCCGCTCTGTGAAGCCCCTGCGGCTGAGTAACCTTGAGAAACCAGGAATCCGAAGGGAAGCGGGAGATGCCGTGGGGCGCCCACATCAGGCATTGCTGAGCAGAACGGCCATAGCGCGCGCGGCGCTTGAGCTGATCGACGACCGCGGCTACGAAGCGCTCACCATGCGGGCCCTGGCCGACCGGCTGGGCGTCCGCGGCGCCTCGCTGTACAACCACATCGGATCGAAGGACGACATCCTGGACGCCGTCAGCGATCTGCTCGACGCCGAAATCGATCACACCCCGCTGCACGACACCCCCTGGCCCGAGGGCATCGCCGCCTACGCCCGCGGCTACCGGCGGGTCTTCCAGCGCCACCCCAACGCCATCGCCCTGGTCGCCCGCCGCGCCGTGCACACCGAGGGCGCCCTCCGCGAGTACGACGCCCTGCTCGCCACCCTGATCCGCGCGGGCTGCAGCCCCGCACTCGCCGCCGAGACCGCCGCGGCGCTCGACTTCCTGGTGATGGGCTCGGCCCTGGAGACCTACGCCGCCGGCTTCACCCGCCCACCGTCCGACTACCGCCCCCACTACCCCGCACTGGCCGACTCCCTCGAAGCCGCCGCAGACGTCGACCCGTCCCCCACGGCACTCGACGACCGCGGCTTTGAACTGGGCCTGCGCATGCTGCTGGGAGGCCTCGCCGCACAACTCGACACGACCCGCGACGCCTGATCAGGGGCACCGCCGCGGCACGCTCGGGAGCTGACGGACGGGGCGGTCGGAGGCTGGTTGGGGTGCGCGCGGCGGTCCGTTGTCAGTGGTCCGGTGCATCATCGATTCCATGACACAGAGCACCGTCGAAGTCCTGCACACGCTTGCCCGAGAGCACCTGCCCGGCGAGATCGCCGAGCGGTGGATCGGCCTGCTGCGGCCGGGCCTGCGCCTGGAGAAGTCCGCGGACACCGGTACGGATCCAGTCGTCGGCCGCCTAGGCGGCCTGCCGGAGCTGCCCGGGAGTGAGGAGTGGCCCGTCTGGGAGGGGCACGGCCCGCTCTCCTTCATAGCCGCAGTCGACTGCGCCGCGCTTCCCTCCGCCACCCTCGACATCGCCCTGCCGACAGACGGCACGCTGGCCTTCTTCTACTTCGACGGTCAACTGGACGACGGCTGTGCGGTGGTCGCGCCCGACGAACCCGACTCCTGGGCGGGAGCACGCGTGCTGTACGTACCGGCGGACGTCCCCGTCGCCGAACGGGCCGCCCCGGAAGGCGTGCGGCCGTACCCCGAAGTGCCGCTGACCGCACGCGTGGAGACGACGGCACCGTACCTCTGGCACCCGCTGGTGTACCGGGAGTTCGCGCCGATGCCCGACGACCACCCGTTGTGGAACGAGGACTTCCAGGAAGCCCTGTGGGACCACTCCGAAGGCACCGAACACCGCATCGGCGGCCACGCGCACCCGGTCCAGGACGAGGTGGAGTCCGAGGTCGCCCGCGGCGCCCTGGGCAGCCCGCCGTGGGATGACCCGCGCATCAAGGAGGAAGCCCTCCGCTGGGTGCTGCTCGCGCAGTTCGACACGGATGACGACGCCGACATGATGTGGGGCGACTGCGGCGCCCTCTACTGGCTCATACGCCCCGAAGACCTGGCCGAACGCCGCTTCGACCGCGCGATGTTCACCTGGCAGTGCAGCTGACGGGAATCCTTCCGGCCCGGCCAACTGGCACGGCAGGTACTGCGTCGACTGGCGCGGCAGGCACTGCGTCGACTGGCGCCGTAGGTACTGCTTCGACTGGCGGTCGGGCGACGTCGTGTGCCCTGGGGCCATGACGACGCCGCCCGGCCGCCCGGAGGCACGGAGGGGAGGCACGGAGGCGCGGTGATGCACTTGATGCACTTGATGTACTTGGTTTACCCAAGTGGGTGCTTGGAAAATCCAATCACGACCGCTAGGCTGCCTGACCATGATCACGAGCAGGGAAGACGGTTACGAGCTCTCCACGGACCCGGACCGTCTCGACGTCGCCCTGGTGCACCACTGGCTCTCGACTGACGCGTTCTGGGCACTGGGTCGCAGCCGGGAGACCGTCGAACAGTCGATACGCGGCTCCGCCAACTTCGCGATCTACGACACCGCGGGTTCCCAGGTCGCCTACGCCCGTGTCGTCACCGACTGGGCGACCTTCGCCTGGCTGTGCGACGTCTACGTCGCTCCTGCGCACCGCGGCAAAGGCCTCGGCACCTGGATGGCCGGCGCCGTGTGCGACCACCTCGCGCCCTACAAGCTCAAGCGCGTCCTGCTCTCCACTCTCGATGCCCACGAGGTCTACTCGAAGGTCGGCTTCGCACCCTTCCCGAACCCTGAAAACTTGATGATCTTGAACTCGTCGTCATATCCGGTACCACCAGTACCGCAACAGAGCTGACTGACCGCTACCCATACGGCGCCCGAGCGGACCGGCTGACTCTGGCGCAGTGCGAGACCGGCCGGAGACAGGCGACAGAATCGCTATGCGTGTTGTGATCTTGTGCGGTGGCGAGAGCCCGGAGCGCGACGTCTCCCTGGCGTCGGGCTGGTCGGTAGCCCGGGCGCTGCTGGAGCGGGGACATGAGGCGGTGCTGGTCGACCCGGCGGCTGAGGCGCCGGTCTTGGCCGGCCCGCTGCGACCCGGCGATGCGGTCGACGAGTTCGCAGTGGGAAAGGAGCCGCCGACCCTCGCAGACCGGCATCAGCTGCGGCGGCGCATGCACGCCGCGCTGACCGGCGGTCCGGTCCTGGAGTTGCTGCGCGGCGCGGAGTTGGTGTTCCTGGCACTTCACGGAGGCTGGGGCGAGGACGGACATGTCCAGGCGTTGCTGGAGATGGCCGACGTACGGTTCACGGGTGCGGGCAGCGCGGTCTGTGCGGCGGGCTGGCACAAGGGGCGGGCGCAGGCGGTGCTGGGCGCGGCAGGTGTGCCGGTGGCCGAGCGGGTGCTGTGGCGGCGGCCTGGGACGGGCGAGGCGCCGCAGGACGTACAGCGGCTGGTGGCGGCCGGGCCGGTGGTGGCCAAGCCGGTTGCGGACGGTTCGAGCGTGTCGGTGCACCGGGTCGACTCACTGTCGCAGCTGGCACAGGTTGCGTCCGAGGTGCGCTCCGGTGATGGTGAACTGCTGGTGGAGCCGTTCCTTCCGGGGCGGGAGTTCACCGTGGCCGTGGTCGGCGACCAGGTGCTCCCGGTGGTCGAGATCGAGCTGACGACGCCACTGTTCGACTACACGGCCAAGTACCAGCCCGGGGCGGTCAGCGAAGTGTGCCCGGCCCGGATCCCGGCCGACTTCGCTTCCCGGCTACAGCAGTTGGCCCTGCGCGCGCACCAGGCCCTGGGGTTCGGCAGCGACGCGTACTCACGTACCGACTTCCGCTGCGACACCAGCGGCGAACCTATGTGCCTCGAAGTCAACGCGCTCCCGGGCCTGACGGCGACAAGCCTGCTGCCGCTGGCAGCGAGCGGCACCGGCTGGACATACCCCGACCTGATCCAGCGCATCGTGGACCTCGCGATGCACTGAGCGCGCAAATGCAGCGCCCAGCCCACGCTGCCTGCTCCCTCCGGCGGGCCGCTGTTGTGCATGAGCTGGTGACTCGGCGGATGTGGCTGCGGATATGGATGCGGATACGGATGCGGCTGTGGCTGCGGATACGGATGTGGCTGAGGAGGACGAACGCTGTGCTGCCGACGCCCTCCCGCTCAAGTGCGATCGTTTTCCAGCGAAATGATCACTCCGGCCGACTGGCGGTGACACACTCGGCCGAACTGGACCTGCTGCGGAAGCCTCGGAAAGGCAGATGGCTGTGCCCGAATCCACAACGAACGCTCCCCGCCCCGCCGACCTCTTGGCCGCCATGCCGTTGGCGGTTCACCTGGGCGTCACTCTCCAGGAGGCGGCACCCGAACGCGTCCTGGGCAGTCTGACCTGGTCACCCGAACTGTGCACCGTCGGCGACACTCTGCACGGCGGAGCGCTGATGGCCCTGGCCGACTCGGTCGGCGCGGTGTGCGCCTACCTCAACCTGCCGCCTGGCGCGGGCACTTCGACGGTGGAGTCCAAGACCAACTTCCTACGGGCGGTCCGCGAGGGAACCGTGCACGCCTCGGCCCGCCCGCTGCACACCGGCGGCACCCTCGTAGTGGTGCAGACCGACCTACGGGACGACAAGGACCGACTCGTGGGCCAGACCACCCAGACCCAGATCGTGCTGAGCCCGAAGGACCGCCCCTGAACGGCAACGGCTCCTCAGTCCGAGGCCACTCACACTCGCGGCGGGGCCGGGTCAGCGGAATGCGGCGATGTTCTCGGAAGCCCACTGCTGGAAGGGCCTGGCGGGGGAGCCAGTGACCTGCGCGACCGTGTCGTGCACCCTGAGCAGTTCGTCGTTGACGTCCCCGCCCATCAGGTCGAGCACCGCGTCTGCGACCTGGCTCCCCATGAAGGAGGCCATCTCACGGTGCGCCTCCTCCCGATTGCTCTCCTCGACGGACACCTCTTGGCCGAGAGCCGTCCCGATGGCTTCGACCTGCTGGCGGGGGGTGACGCGGGCGGGCCCGGTCAGTGCGTACGTCCGATTCCGGTGGCCCGGCTCGGTCAGCGCCGCTCGGGCCACGGCCGCGATGTCGGCGGGGTGGATGGTGGGAAGCCCGATGTCCGGATAGGGCAGCCGGACTGATCGGCGCTCCTGGATCGAGGTCGCCCACCACAGTGCGTTCGAGGCGAACTGTGTCGGGCGCAGGATCGTCCAGCTCATACCGCTGTCCTTGAGCAGCCGTTCGACGGCCAGGTTCGCGGCCGCGGGGCCCAGGTGCGGATGGGTCTGCACTGTTATGGACGACACCAAGACCACATGCTCCACGCCCGCCTGCCGGGCGGCCGCGAGCACATCGGCCTCTGCGCCCATGCCCGCCAGGAGGAACAGCGAGCGCACCCCCTCCAGTCCGGGCGTCATCGAGGACGGCTGAGCGAGGTCGCCCTCAACGGCCTCGATCCCATCGGGGAAGGAGGCTCGGGCAGGATGACGGGTCAGTCCTCGCACGGGCGCGGCGCCCGGTGCGTTGTGGAGCTGCCGCAGCAGGGCGCTTCCGATGTTTCCGGTTGCACCAGTCACAAGGATCATCGCTGTCTTCTCCTGTCATCGGTTGGCAAGTACGCGCCTGCCGTACGCTAGGACCTCAACCAAGCTTGAGATCAACCTTGAACGCCTCTTTGGGGGCACACCCGGCGGCAGTCCTGCCCCGTACGCACCTCAGCGCCCTCGAAACTCGGGTCCCGGATCATTTCTGCGATTGATGACAGTGGGCCACGGGGCCACGGGGTCACGCGGTCACGGGGTCACGGGGCCGCGGCCGCCAGTCGGTTGTCGTATTCGCGGCGGGCCTTGCCGGGGCGGCCGGGGCTGCGCACTTTCGGGCAGGCAGCAGCAAGAAGCCTCTGCCCCTTCTGCCCTTCTACCCTTCTGTCCTTTTGCGGAATGCGGTCTTCTATTTATCGTCGACACCCGGGAAAGCGCTGCGCAGGAGCGGGAAGACGCCGAACTCGCTGGTGGTTGTTGCCCGAAATTCCAGCGATATCGGCCGCAAGTCACCACCGGATCCTGAGGGTGCTTTCCGGCCACAACCCCGGGAAGTGGCATTCCTCTCTATGATCAACCGTTGTCAGGGAGTTCAGAAGCAGCACAGACTATGCCCCTGCCACCCTCCCGGTCAGTGTGGACTTCGCGCCTTTCCGGCGCTCTGCGCTACACAACAGCGGGTCCGGTAGCTCTCCTTTATGTCCGTAGAGCGCTGACTTCGGTCCGCACCGCTTCCTCGAGGGCCTGCACAACTCCATGAATGCCCATATAGCCGTCTGCCGGCGCCGTACGCCCGTGTGGCTGATCCCGATGCTATGGACCCTCGCCCTCGGCCTGTGGGGGTTGTCCCGGCAGCACAGTGTGTGGCGGGACGAGGCCGCGACCTGGCAGGTGGCGAAACGGTCCGCCGCGGAAATATGGCACATGTCGGGTCAGGTCGATGTCGTGCACGGGCTCTATTACCTGCTGATGCACGGACTCTTCGAGTTCTTCGGGCCCAGTACCACGACTCTGCGGCTGCCTTCTGTACTGGCCATGGCGGTGGCCGCGGCCTGTGTGGCGGTCATCGGCCGGCGACTGGCCGGAGCCTGGGCGGGTTTGGGCGGAGGGCTGGCGTTCGGGCTGCTGCCGGCCGTGCAGTTCTATCTCCAAGAGGGACGCCCCTACGCACTGATAGCGGCCGGAGCCGCGATCTCGACCCTGATGCTGGTGACCGTGCTCGACGGGCGTGGCGGGGCGCTCTGCTGGGTGGCGTACGGCGGGACGGTCCTGGTGTGCGGACTGCTGAACTGGCTCTCGCTGCTGATTCTGCCTGCGCACTTGGCGACTTTGGTCTGGACGCGGTCCACACGCGGCCTGTGGGCACGCTGGGCGGCGACCTCGGCAGCCGCCATGACAGGTGTACTGCCGTTGATCCTCTTCAGCCGAAGCCAGTCCGACCAGGTGTCCTGGATACCGCCGCTGACCTGGCACATGATGATCGGTCCGGCAATCCTGCTGACGATCGGCGGCCTCGGAGCCCTACTGGACCGGCCGCAGGTGGGCCGACTCTCGGCAGCGGCCGTTGGGCTCCCACTACTGGCGGTGCCGCAACTCGCCCTGATCGGGGTCTCCTTGATGCAGCCCCTGTTCTTGGACCGGTACATCTTGTTCAGCATGTTGGGGCTGGCCTTGCTGATCGGGGCGGGACTGGCTGCGGCCATACGGTCGGCCACACCGCGGTGGCCGAGAGCATCGACGTGGATCCTCCCCGTGGTGGTTGCCGTAGCGATGGTGGCCCTGCTGCCGCAATCGTTGGCCAAGCGCTCCCCGGCGAGCCGGGTGGACGACGTCTTGGCGGTAGCCGCCGACGTGAGGCGCCTCAAGGAAACCGGGTCCGCGGTGCTCTTCATACCGGCGGCGCGCCGCGACACCGAGTTGGTCTCCCCTGACGCCTTCACCGGTCTGAGAGACATCGCGCTCATGGAAGGCCCAGAGCAGTCAGGAACGTTGAAGGGGGTGGAGGCCAGTCCGGCCCGGATCCGGGCTGCGATGCTGGCCCAGCGGCGAATTCTGCTGGTCACGGACGCAACGGAGGTGGCGACGCCGGTCTCGGCGGAGCGCGACAGGGCGAAGCTCGCCGTGCTGAAGGAGCACTTCACGGTGGTGGAAGACAAGCAGGTACGCGGTCGCAGGGTCACGGTGTACGAGCGGCTTGGAGCAGGTCAGCGATAGTCGGTGACCCAGCTGCCCGGCGGCGCCACAGCAGGGTTCCTGTACACCCCGGAAGACGATGCCCTGGGACGCTCAGGGGTCGGGGGACGCTCAGAGGTCGGGCCGACACGCAAGATTCATCTGGCCTCCGACGGCAGCCCCGCCCCCTTGCTTGTTCGCTCCGCGCGCTCCGTACATCGGCGCCGGTGAGCTTCCGAGCGACACCGGGCCGGGCCTCCTCGGACAAGCAGCCCAGGCGCCGTGCTCCAGGAGTCGCCGCCAGGCGGGGACCGTGCCCCGCGGTCCGCTCGGGTTTCTGGCGGCGGGGTGAGGCGGAGGGGGCTGGGTGAGATGACGTGGTCTCCTCCGCCTGGCCCGAGTCTGTGTTTCGGGTGTGTTATCCGCAGAGGAGGACGATGAGGCCGCTGCAGTCGTCGCCGTCGTCGTGGCCCCCCTTGCCCTGGTCCCAGCCGCTGGAGTGGCCCTTGCCCTGTTCCCAGCCCTCGCTCTGACCGTTGTCGTGGCCCCCGCTCCGGCCCTTGTCGTGGTCACCGGCCGAGCTTGAGTGGCCCTTCTTGGTCTTTGTGTCGGGGTCAGGGGCGGCGGATGCGGCGGTCGCCGACCCTGCTGCCAGTGCGATCCCGAGGGCGGCGCTGACGGCGAGTATTCGCGCAGTGGATTTCTTGCGGCGATTCATCTGTGCAGTGTTCATGCGATCACAGTGCATGCCCTTGCCGTCGGATTCGCTCTGGGCGCGGCTGATTGGGTGAAGGTCGCGGAATCCAGTGACCAGGGCTTATGAGGGCCTGCCTGATTGCTTTTTACGCCTGCAGGGTTGGCTGGTTGTGGCGTTCGGGTGTTTGTGTGGTGGTGGTTGGTGGGGTGGGTCGCCTGTCTGCAGTTCGTCGGCGGGCGGTGGTTGGTTGTGGTGGGCAGAGTGGGCGTATGTGTGATTCGAGAGGCTTGCTGTGGTCCCGTTCTGTGGCATGTGGGCCGGTACCTGATCGCCGCGGCTGTGCCGTGCCGGTGCGCTGTTGTGCTGATGCGTCGGTGGGGTTGGGGTGAGTGGCATGGGAGTCCGGGGTCTGGGGGCTGGGTTGTGGCATTACGCGGATGGTTCTCCTGACCGCATTGCGTTGACTGTTGGCCGGTGTGAGTTCAGCTACGGGGAGGTTGTGGGTACTGCTCGGCGGTGGGCGGCTGTGATGGTTGACGCAGTTGGGCGTAGGCCGCGGCGGGTTGGTGTGCTGGCTTCGCGTAGTCGGGCGGCGTATGTGGGGGTGGTTGCGGCGCTGTTTGCTGGTGCAGCGTTCGTGCCGTTGAACCGCAATCTGCCGTTGGGGCGGAGTAGGGCCATGCTGGAGCGGGCCGGGCTCGACGCGTTGATTGTGGATGAGGGGTCGCTACCGCATTTGCCGCAGTTGCTTGAGGGACTGGGGCGGCGGCCGGTTGTGCTGCTGCCGGACACCTTGCGGGCCGACGCCCCTGACCTCGGCGACGCCCCGGGTGTTGGTGATGGTGGTTCGGTTTTTGATGCGGTTGATTTGGCGGCTGCTGCGCCGTTGGCGCGGCCGGTGCAGGCCAGCCCGGATGATGTGGCCTATCTGTTGTTCACGTCGGGAAGTACGGGGGAGCCCAAGGGAGTTCCTGTTACGCACGCTAATGTTCGGTGGTTTCTCGATGTGAATCAGGACCGCTACCGGATTACTCCCGACGACCGGCTTACCCAGATCGGTGAGCAGACTTTCGACCTCTCGGTCTTTGATCTTTTTATGGCGTGGGAGAACGGGGCGCGGGTCTGTGTCCTGGACCCCGCTGAGCTGCTGGAGCCGTTCGACTATCTGGAGCGCAACCAGATCACCGTCTGGTTCTCGGTGCCGTCGGTGGCCGCGGCTCTGCGCCGGCAGGGGGTGCTGGCGCCCGGGTCAATGTCCACGTTGCGGTGGAGTCTGTTTTGCGGCGAGGCATTGCCCCGGGTGACCGCCGAGGCATGGCAGGCGGCCGCACCGGGATCGGTGGTGGAGAACCTGTACGGTCCGACCGAGCTGACGATCGCGTGCACGGTCTACCGCTGGGATCCGCGTACCAGCGGGGCACAGTGCGTGCACGACAACGTTCCCATCGGTCTGCCCTATACGGGCTTGCACACCCTGATCGTGGACGAGGACCTGGCCCCGGTTGCCAAGGACGCCACGGGCGAACTGTGCGTGGCCGGTCCGCAGACCACGCCGGGCTATTGGCAGGCGCCTGAGCTGACCGCCGAGCGCTTCTTCGAGCGCGACGGCAAGAGGTACTACCGCACGGGCGATCTGGTGCGGATGCACGACGGTCAGCTGGTCTGCCTCGGCCGTAACGATCAGCAGGTCAAGATCGATGGCTACCGGATCGAGCTGGGGGAGATCGAAGCGGTGCTGCGGCGGTCGGGTGCGGCGGAGGCGGTGTGCCTGACCTGGCCGGATGCGGCGACGATCACCGCGGTGGTGTCCGGTGCGGCAGACCCTGCTGCTATCGCCGGTGCGTCCGCGGACAGTCTGCCGCCCTACATGTGGCCTGCCTCGGTGCACGTGGTGGAGACGATGCCGCTGAACGTGAACGGGAAGGTGGACCGTGCTGCGTTGCGCCGCTGGTTGGCGGAGGGGGCGGTGGCCCGTACCTGATGGCCTGGTGGACGGGCGCGAAAAGGCCTGGTGGGGCGGCTGTCCGGGCAGCGGCCAGCCGGCTGGAAAGATCTTGGAAAGTGCGGGCGAAAAGGTGTTGGCCTTCGCCGGGGCCGCGGATCTCACAGGTGTCGGACACGAAATCGGGTCCTCCCAACCGGTCGAACCCCTTCTCGAAAGATCGCGGCCATGCTCCTCATCGACCACACGGACGAAACGCGCACCACTTCGGCATCGGCAGCCCACGCCCCGCATGACATGCACGACGCGCACCAGGCCGTGCTGACCCTCCCCTCGCAGGAAGCATCCGTTCCGGCCTCCCGCCACTTCGCGCAAGAATTCCTCAGCTGCTGGGGGATCGACGAGGACGAGCGTGACTCCGCCGCCCTCATCGTCGACGAGCTCGCTTCCAACGCCGTCCAGCACGGACACGCTCTGATGACCCTGCTGCTTGACCTGCACGCGGACGAACTGCTGATCACGCTCACGGACTCGGGCGCCACCGTTCAGCGCACGCACGGACATGCCGACCTCGCCTCCGACGAGCACGGCCGCGGCACGGGGATCGTCGAATTCCTGGCGCAGTGGACCGAGGTCCACGACAACGACGAGGGCCGCGAGGTCCGCGTGGGCATGCGCGTCACGGCCGGTGCATCGCACTGAGACCTGTAGCGTCCCGGCCGCCGGCGATGCCGGTGGCCGGGACGGTGTTGTGTGCGGGGGGAGCAGTGGCGAGGTGTGCCCCTTGGCGCGGCCGCTCGTCTGCGGAGTACCCGCCCGTCCGCGGAGTACCGGCCCGTCCGCGGTGTACCCGCCCGTCTCCTCGGCGCGCGGTCTGTGCCGCTGGTGTACAGCCTGTTCCTGTCGGAGCGCACTCGGTCCGCTGGTGAGTCCGTGTCCTGGTGAGTCCGTGTCTCGGGTATCTGCCCCCGATTCCTGACCGTACGGCGGCGTCGCCGCTCCACCAGCGTTCCTACGGTCCACCAGCGCTCCTACGGCGTCCCGTGCCTGGCTTCCAGGGCGGCCAGGCCCTGCCGGCTGGCCGCCAGCGTCGGGTGGTTTGCGGTGACGGTCGGCTCCAGTAGGGCGATGGCGCGTCGGTAGAGCTGGGCGGCCTCGTCGGTGGCGCCGCGGGTCTGGCGGAGGACTGCGAGGTTGTGCACGGTGGGTGAGAGTTCGGGGTGTGTCGGGCCGAGTGAGGTCTCTTTGATTGCCAGGGCCCGTCTCAAGCCCTTCTCGGCGGCTTCCAGGTGGCCTCGGTGGAAGGCGATGGCGGCGAGATTGTGCAGGGTGACCGCGGTCTCGTGGTTCTCGGGTCCCAGGGCCTGTGCGAAGACCGCCAGTGCGTGGTGCAGCAGGGCCTCGGCTTCGGCGGGCCTGCCCAGGCCCTCCACGATGGCGGCGAGTGCCGCGCGGTCGGCGGCCACGTCCGGGTGATCGGGGCCGTGCACCTTCTGCCGGATCTCCACGGCGCGCCGGGCGGGCGCTTCGGCCGCGGTGAGATCACCGCGGGCGTGGGCGAGTCCGCCCAGGTTGTGGTGGAGGGTGGCCGCGTCGGGATGTTCGGGCCCCAGGACGGATTCGACCAGGGCCAGCGCTCTTCGGTAGAGCTGCTCCGCCTCGGTGAAGCCGCCTGTGTACTTGAGGGTGACACCCAGTTCGTTGAGCGGTCCTGCGAGGGCCAGGTCGTAGGGCCCCAGCGTGTTGTCGGCCCAGGTGATCGCGGCGCGCAGCACGCGCTCGGCCGCACCGTACTGGCCGCGCCTGCGGTGGTGGGCTCCGCGTTCGGTGGCTCGGTAGATGCGCTGCCGTGCGTCGTCGGCTGCGGTCGGCCTTGCTGTTTCTGTGTCGCTCATGAGGGGCTCCGGGCGGGCAGCGACCCGGCAGACGCGTCGGCGGCAGGGGCAGGGGCAGGGGCAGGGGCCGCGGCGGACACGTCAGGGTCGGGGGTGGGGCACGGGTGCGGGTCTGTCAGGCCGTTGGCTGCCGGGGGCAGCCCGTGCTCCAGGCGGCGGGCGGCCAGCGCTGCTGCCCCGGTGAGGGCGGCCGCGACGAGGAACCAGCTGCCGCCCAGGGCGGTCAGGGCGAATCCGCCCATGGCCGGACCGGCCATGAAGCCGGTGGTGTAGGCGAGTGTGACCGAGCCGTTGTACCGGCCGCGTACAGCCGTGGGGGCGAGGTCGTTGGTGAGGGCGGGCACCGTGGCCGTCAGCAGGGTCTCGCCGATTCCGAAGACCACCGCGACGGTGACCGCCATGCATGCGGCGAGCGGACCGGCGAGGAGACCGTGGAACGCGGCCAGGACCCAGCCGACCGCCCACAGCCCGCACAGCAGCATCAGCGCGCGGGTGCGCCGGCGCCCGGTCAGCAGCCGGACGGTGACCAGCTGCGCCAGTACCACGGTGACCGTGTTGGCGATGAACATCACGGCCACGATGCGTACGCCCGGGCCTGTCGGCCGGGCGACGTAGGCCGGGAGCACCTCGTTGAACTGGCCGTACCCCATGGTGATCAGCAGCGCGACCAGCAGCCACAGCCGGCGCAGACATGGGTCGCGAAACACCTCTGCGTAGCCGGAGCGAGTGCTGCTTGGGCTGGAGCGAGTGCTGCTCGGGCCGGGGCGTGCATCGCGGGACCCGGTGGGCGTATCAGCGGCAGCATCTGGGGCTACACCGGAGGCAACGTCGGGGGCAACGTCGGGGGCTTGGTGCGCTGCGGTGTCCGTCAGGGCCGGGTGGGTGGTCGGGCGGGCCAGCAGCAGCAACGGGATCGCCAGCAGGAAGCTGGCCGCATCGAACAGGTAGAGCGTGGTGAAGCTGCTGGGGCGGGCCGTGTCGGCCATGAGGGCGGCCAGCAGCCCGCCGATGCCCAGGCCGACGTTGAGGGTGGCATGGCGCAGGGCGAAGGCGCCGGACCGGGCGGCGGGCCGGACCAGATGCGCCAGCAGGGCGTCCTGGGCCGGCCACGCCACCGCGACCCCGAATCCCGATACCGCTGCCGCGGCGAACGCCTGCCACAGGGCAGTGACCCCGGACAGACCGAGCGCGCCGGCCGCGGCGATCACCAGCCCGGTGATCAGCGCAGCCCGCGGCCCGGCGCGGTCGGCCAGCCAGCCCCCCAGCGGGTTGCCGGCCAGACCGGCCACGGCCACCGTCGCGGCGACCAGACCCACCGGACCCAGCGCGAAACCCAGCACGGTGTGCAGGTAGACGACGAGGAACGGCAAAGTCAGACCGGTGCCGACCGCCGAGAACGCGTCCGCGGCCAGGACCGTCCAAGCGCTGCGCGGCAGGGCAGGGATCAAGGAGCGCATGCGGATGTCACACCTCCCGTCGTCCCGTCGCTCCACGCGCCTGGCTTGCCCCGGACGCGGACGCGGACACGGCCTCGTGGCGCTGCGCCGTCTGGTCGGCTGCGTGCACCGCGGCCATGGTTGTCGCTTGGTTGTGGTTGCGGTTGTGGTTGTGGTTGTGGATCTTGCGCCGTACGGCCAGCACGGTCTCGTTGTGGTTCCTGGTCAGGGCCCAGTGGTTCCTGGTGACGGCCCACCGCGCGCGCAGCACCGTCTCGTTGTGGTTGGCAGCGGAGAGTCCCGGCCATGCGTGTACGACGGTCTCGTTGTGGTTGGAGGCGGCGATCCCCGGCTGTGCGTGCACAACGGTCTCGTTGTGGTTGGACGCGGAGAGCCCTGGCTGTGCGCCGAGGACCGTCTCGTTGCGGTTGTTGCCGGCGAGCCCCGGCCACGCGTGCACAGTGGTCTCGTTGTGGTTGTAGCTGAGCCCTGGCCGGGCACTCAGTGCGATCTTGATCTGCATGGGAATCTCCGTGAGGTGAAGGAAGGGGTTTACGGGTCACGCTTCGTTGCTGTGTCCCGACCTCAGATTCCGAGACCGCCACTGCGCCGGAAAGCGACGGAAATTCGGGGCTTGACTCAGCCCGGAATGCGCTCACGGGTGGGGTGCGGCGTACTTGGCCCACCACACCGCCGAGCCCGCCAACAGACACGCAGATACGTGTGGGCGCGCAGGCGGGCAGGCACGCAAGGCCCCGCCCGCTGCGGTTCGCTACGAACCGCAGCGGGCGGGGGCCGTCAGTCCCGCGCACGCGCCAGAATCGGCCGCGCCCGCCCCCCACTCTGCCCGCCGCTGATCACAGCACGGCACTCAGCAGGGGTCGCACTGCTTGGGAGGAACGACGGAGGGACCGAACGGGGGATGCTTCTCCGGCCCCGTATCCGGCGGCGGTGGCGGTGGTGGCGGCGGATGCGGTGGGTCTACGGGTGGGGGTGGCGGGTCGCCACCAGGGTCGTTGGGCGGGCCGTCGGGATCTTTCGGCGGCGGGTTGCCGGGGTCATTGCCCGGCGGGTTCCCCGGCTCGTCCCGTTCTCCGCCTGGCTGCTCACCGGGTTCGTCCCGGCCTCCGCCGGGCGGGTTGCCGGGCTCGTTCCGGTCTCCGCCCGTCTGGCCACCAGGCTCGTCCCGATCACCGCCTGGCTGGCCACCGGGCTCGTTCCGGTCCCCGCCCGTCTGGCCACCGGGCTCGTCCTTCTCCCCACCGCCGGCGCCGCCACCCTCCTTGGGGCCGCCGGGTGCGTCCTTCTTGTCCGAGGGCGACGAACCGTCCGACGGCTTGTCCGCCGGGTTGCCCGTCGAGCCGCGGCGCTGGTGCTGGTCCGGCGCGGTCGGCGGCACCTTTTCGCCCGGCCCGTAGGTCTCACCGGGCTCCAGGGTTCTGCCGTTGACGACGTCGCCCGGCCCCAGCACGGTCCCCGGGGGCACGGTGCCGCCGGGCTCGATGCGCGTGACCTGCTGGCCGGGACGGTTCTCCGGCCCCGGCCCGTCCGCCGGCCCCCCGCCTGCCCACAGGAAGGGGCCCGCGACGAGGATCCCCACGCCCGCGGCACCGGCCGCGGCCATCTTGGCCGGAGTGGGCGAGATCCGGCGCGCCCACCGGTCGTGGGGGAGGGGGAAGCCGCCTGCGTCGAAGCGGCCCGCGCGCTCCTTCACCTCGCGTCGTCTGCGTGCGCCCTGAGGGCCGGTGACCACCTCGAGCACCTGGTCGCGCAGCGACGGCGAGAGCACCGGGAAGGGCAGCAGGGTCAGCAGCGAGGCGGCACTGACATCGCGGTGCTTGCGCTCGGCGCAGACCTCGCAGGCACCGATGTGCCGGTTGATGCGTTTGCGCATCAAGATGGTCATCGTGCCGTCCCAGCTTTCGAGCATCTGGGACAGCTCTGAGCAGTCGCGCCGCCCGTTGCGGGCGACGATCACCGCGGACAGGGCGCTCTCCAGCTGCTGGCGGGCGCGCGACAGCAGCGCGTGGGCGTGGTTGACCGAAAGGCCCAGAGCGTCGGCCAACTCCGTGCCCTGAAGGTCCTGGCGCATGGCCAGCTCCAGCACCTCACGGTCACGCGTGTTCAGCCCGTCGAACGCGTCCTTGACCAGGTGCTGCAGCTCTTCGGTACGTAGATGGGCATCGAGGTCGACGCTCTCGTCACGCACCTCGCCGGCCTCCTCGATCGCGGCGCTGCGCCGTTGACCGCGCAGCTGATGCAGGCATTCGTTTCGGGCGATGGCATACAGCCAAGGACGCAACCGCTCGGGGTTGCGCAGCTGACCGATCCGCTCATGGGCGAGCACGAACGTGTCCTGCAGTGCGTCAGCCGCCGCGTCGGGATTGTGCAGCACCGAACAGCAGTAGCCGTACAGGCGGTGCGCGTAGGTGTCGTATGCCTCTGCAAGTCCCCGGGGATCGGATGCCTGCATGGCAGCGACCATCCCGCGGTCGTTCATGTTCATGACGATAGTCCCCATACCACAGGTGTGCACATCCGCAACCGGACACGCACTACGGGCGGCGGCGGGTTTGCCGCCCCCACCACGAAATGCGCCTTCCGACCGCACGCCAAGCAGCGCAAACACGTGTCTTGACAGCGGCGGACAGCCGACGTACGCAGCGCGCGCACCGGCCCGCTGCAGCCGGGAGACCGTGCGGGCAGGCCACTCCGGCGCGCCTGTGCGGCAACGGGGAGGTGCCCTGGCCGACGCGCAGGCCGCCCCGCCCACGCCCTTCCCCTGCGGCAACCGGAACCGCGACGACCGCATATCCCGCCCCGCCGGGCGCCGTCAAGCAACGGGAATCCGCGACTGTGGTGCCGTACCGCCGTTGCGCACGGTGGTCGCATGCCGACGCCCGAATTCTGCGCCCAGATCGCCCGCGCCAGCGGCTTCACGGCATGGTGGCTGGTATCAGCCGCGGTGCTGTTGGGGCTGCTGCTGTCCACCCGCGCCCTCGGTCCAGGGCCCCGTACCGCCCGGATCGTCCAGATGCACCGCCAGCTAGCCGCGGCCTCCCTGATCTTCACCGCGATCCACCTGGCAGCCCTGGCCGCCGATGTCCGGCTGATGTTCGGCTGGGCCGAATTCCTCGTGCCGCTGCCGACCCGCCACCGCCCCCTGGCCGGAGCCTGGGCCGTGATGGCCGTCTACCTCATGGCCGCCATCTGGGTCACGTCCCGGATGCGCTCCCGGCTGCCGCACCGTCTGTGGCGGCACGTCCACCGCACCTCCTTCGCCGTCTTCGTCCTGGTCACCCTGCACTCCCTGACCGCGGGCAAGACGTCGGACGACGCCGACTCCCTCACCCGCTGGACCGCAACGGTCACCGCCACCGCCTTCGGCCTCCTCGTGGCCCGCCGCCTGCATGCGGGCCGACGCCTCGCCCAGACCCTCACCCGGCTGCGGCAGCCCACCACCCCGCACCCGGCCGCCCCTCCCCCCACTACTCCGACCGCCGCCACTACTCCCACCGCCCCCGCTACTCCCACTATCCCCACCACACCCGCTGCCCCCGCCGCCGCTGGCTTCCACCGGCTCCACGTCGCCGACATCCGGCGCGAGACCCCGGATACCGTCTCCGTCGCCTTCCACATCCCCGACGAGCTGACGGCCGCCTTCCGCTTCCGGCCCGGCCAGTACCTCACGCTGCGCGCCGTCCTCGACGGCTCAGCCCTCCTGCGCCCGTACTCCATCTGCAGCGGGACTGCCGACGGGGAGGTGCGCATCGCCGTCAAGCAGCAGCGCGGCGGCAGGGTGTCCACCTGGGTCAACACCCGCCTGCGCACCGGCGATCAGGTCGAACTCGCACCGCCACGCGGCCGCTTCACCACCGACCTCGAACCCGCCCGCCCACGCCATGTCCTCGCCGTCGCCGCCGGAAGCGGCATCACACCCGTGATCTCCATCGTCAAGAGCGTGCTCGCCGCCGAGCCGTACAGCCGCTGCACCCTGGTCTACGGCAGCCGCGACGCCGTCTCGATGATCTTCCGCCAGCAGCTCGCACTCCTCTCGTGCACGTACGGTGACCGTCTGCGCGTCATCCATGTCCACAGCCGCGTCGAATCCGCGGGCGACCCGCTGCTCCGCGGCCGGTTGACCCGCGAGAAGTTCCACGAACTCGCCGACGCACTCGCCCTGGACCAGGACGTCGCCGAGGCGTTCGTGAGCGGCCCGGAGGGCTTCATCACCGGTATCCGCGCGGCCCTGACGGAGCGGGGACTGGCGCCGCAGCACCTCCACACCGAGCGGCTCTCCGGGCCCCCGCAGGCCTCCTCCGCCCTCAGCGGGGGACAGCCACCCTCTGCCCTCAGCGAGGGGCAGGCATCCTCCGCCCCCAGCGAGGGGCAGGCATCCTCCGCCCCCAGCGAGGGGCAGCGGCCGCACGACGAAGCCGGCCCACGTACGGCTCGGGTGGACGTGATCGAGAGCGGCGTTCGGACCACCGTCACGGTTCCCGCCCCGCGCACCGTGCTCGACGCGGGACTGCACGCCGGGCTGGACCTGCCGTACTCCTGCCGCGAGGGCGTGTGCGGGACGTGCCGCGCAAAGGTGACGCACGGCCGGGTACGCCTGCTCGCCCCGTGCGCCCTGCCGGCGGCCGAGGTGAACGCCGGGTACGCCCTGGCCTGCCGCACGGTTCCCGCCGAAGAAGCGGTCACCCTCGACTTCGACCAGGGCTGAAAAACGATGGCAGAGACGGGGACGCAGACGGCGCGGAGACGCCGCGGGGATGGTGGCGCAGACGGCGCGAATCTGGCGATTCAAAAATCCGGCGAAAAAAGCTGTTGGTGTCCGCGGCGGTCGTCCCTCCTGCATACGAGCGGGGCACCAGGCCCCCCGATGAAGGAGAGACCGCAATGCGTCGGTATCGAGCACACATCATCGCCGCGCTGGCCGGAGCCATGGCCCTGTCGCCACTGGCAGTGCCTGCAGCGTCGGCACACAGTCCGGCCAGCACGGCGAAGGCCGCCGGCTCCCTGGCGAGCGCCCCTGAGACCCAGCCGATGCCCGGACCGGGGCCCCTGGTGCCGGGAGGGGACGACGATGAGGGCTCGGGCAAACCGGTGGGACCTCACGTGACCGTCGAGCCGCCTCCGGACCCTCCGCAGCAGATCGGGCCGCTCGAGATCAAGCCCGACGGCTTCTTCGGCAAGCCCGGCCACGGCCTCGTCGGTCCCTTCTTCCCCAAGACGCCCGACACACCGCCCCCGGACGACGAAAAGCGTGACGACGACCGAGACGACGAGCGTGACGACGACAGGGGCAGCGGCGGGGGCGGCGGGTCCGACACAGGCGGCGGCGCGGGCGGCGGCAGCGCCGGCGGCGATTCGGGCGGCGGCGCCAGCGGCAGCGGTGCCGGTGGCGGAGATTCCGCAGACGACGGCGGCGGCTCTTCCGGCGCGGGAGACCGAAACGGCGGTGAGGGCGGCGGCGACGCCGGCCACCGCCAGGCCGACGGCGGCCGGTCCGACAACGGTGGCGGCAAAGCCACAGGCGACTCCGGCTCTGACGGCGCCTCCGGCTCTCGAAGCGGATCCGGCGTGCGGGGCGAGGCCGGTCACTCTGAAGGCTCGTCAGGCTCGTCAGGCGCCTCAGGTGGGTCGGGGTCCGGGCACGGCTCCGGTAACGCCGCCCGCGACGGCGATGCGACCGACCGGCACGGCCAGGGCTGGACAACGATAATCCGGGAGCCCGCCTCGTGGTTCTCACTCGACCGCGCACGCGAGTTCTTCATGACGCCGGTCGGTATGGGGACACTGGCCATCGCCGGCCTGCTGGTCTGGCGGGCCCGTCGCAATCGCCACGCCAAGCAGCAGAAGAGCTGACGAAGTACTGACGAGGTACTGACGGTACGTCAGGAGCCTGGTGTGTCCGGTGCACACAGCCCTGCGGGACCGGTTCGCTCCGGCCCGCAGGGCCTGCACCACACCACCACACCGCCACGCGCCACCACCCGCCATCACAGAAGGAACAGCCATGCATCCCACCCCCTCCGCACCTCCAGCGCCCCACACCGCGACGGGCTCGTCACGTCCGCACCTGTCGCACCGCGAGCGGCAGGTCCTGCAGCACATCGCCGACGGTCGTACCTACGCCGCGACTGCCCGCCGCATCGGCATCTCCGTGCACACCGTCGACGGTTACCTACGCCGCATCCGGGCGAAGTCCGGTGCCCGCACCCATGCGGAGCTGGTCCGTCTGGCCCTGCTCTCCCAGTGGCCCGGATACTGAGTGCGCTCACCGCCTGCCGCGTCACCGACCGCGCCGTCCTGGGCGTGCTTGTCCTGGACCTGGAGCGAAGCTCAGCGCGCACAGGGGTTCGTTCCGCTACCCAGGTGCTGGGCGGCGGAACGAACCTACGGATGGCTGAGGTTCAAGCGTCGCCTGGCGCGCGAGTGCGAGATGCTCCCCGCTCAGCCGGCCGGGAGTTTGGCGACGGCGGCTTCGATGTGCCTGTCGACCAATGCGGGTGCGCCGGCGAGGGTCACCAGCACGTTGCCGCGTCGGACGGCGGCCGTTTTGAGCACCGAGGTGCCTGTTGGGCCGGTGAAGGTGGTCGTGTAGGCGTAGGCGTCGGGACCCGGGACGGGTGCGGTGTTCTTGTGCACCGTGACGGTGACGGGGGTGCTCCCGGAGGTCATGGTGTAGGTGGGGCAGGACGTCTGGGCATGGATGAGCCTGCGCAGTCCTGCGGACAGCTTGGACGGCGTGTCGCTGTCCAACTCCTCGCCCAGTTCCGAGTCCGCGCCGAACGTGAAGGCGGCGGAGGTCTCGGTCGCGAACTCCACCTCGTCGCTGTACTTGCCCAGCTCTTCCAGTGCGGGGCAGCCGCTGACCGCGATGTCGTCGTACCGGTGGGGGTCGGCGGCCTTCTTGTCGTCGGGTGTCTCGGTCTGCGTGTACCCCGGCCCCAGGTCGTCGGTGGTCAGCAGGTAGTGACGCAGCCGTTGGCCGGGGACGGGCTGGCGGTCGGCGGGGGAAGGTCCCGGGGAGGCGGGGTTTGTGGCAGTTGCGGTCCGGGAGGCTTCCGGTTTGGCGTCGTGCTTGCCGGTGGCGGGTGGTGTACTGCTGCACCCGGCCGCCAGGGCCAGCACCCCGCAGGCAGCAGCAGCCGCTGCTGTCGCTGTGCTGATTCGCCGCTTTCGGCATTGCTTGCTCTGCACTGGCCAACCCCCGATATCCACAATGGACATGATCATATCGGCGTCCGGATGTCCGCGGGCGCCCAGCCCGCAGGTGGCCTGACTGGCCCGCCCCTCGCGAGATCAGCTCATACGTGGCAGCGTGCTGCGGCCCGGGCCCAGGGGAGTGGTGCGCCGGGTAAACGGTGAAGGCTCCCCGCCTCGTACGAGACAGGGAGCCTTGGGTGGAGCGCCTGGCAGGCCTTGCACCTGCATTTCCCACCGGCTGGCGGGCGTCTTTCCTTGGACCACAGACGCATGCTCCGTGCGGTGCCCGTGTGGTGCACCTGGAGTTGCGTCATGATCATACAGGTCCGGGCCACCGGTGCGCACACCGTGGGCCCGGTCGGCTGGGAGCCGGGGTATCCAGGGCCGACCCGGTGCGGGCCAGCCCTGGATGCCATGAGTCCAACGGCCGGGCCGGGCGCGGCAAGTGGGTCAGGACAGCTCGAACCGGTCCAGGTCCATCACCTTGCGCCACGCCGCGACGAAGTCATGGACGAACTTCTCCTTCGCGTCATCGCTCGCGTAGACCTCGGCGAGCGCACGCAGCTCGGAGTTCGAGCCGAAGACCAGGTCGGCGCGGCTGCCGGTCCACTTGACCTCGCCGGTGGCGGCGTCACGGCCCTCGAAGGTGTCCTGCGCCTCGGACGTCGCCTTCCACGTCGTACCCAGGTCGAGCAGATTGACGAAGAAGTCGTTGGTCAGCCGGCCCGGCGTGTCGGTGAAGACGCCGAGCTGCGACTGCTGGTGGTTGGCGCCCAGAACGCGCAGGCCCCCGACCAGGACGGTCAGCTCGAGTGCGCTCAGCGTCAGCAGGTTGGCCTTGTCGAGCAGCAGGTACTCGGCCGGCAGGCGGTTGCCCTTGCCGCGGTAGTTGCGGAACCCGTCGGCGCTGGGCTCGAGCGCGGCGAACGACTCCACGTCCGTCTGCTCCTGCGCGGCGTCCACACGGCCCGGCGTGAAGGGCACCTCGACGTCGAAGCCGGCGTCCTTCGCGGCCTGCTCGACGCCCGCACCGCCCGCGAGCACGATCAGGTCCGCGAGCGAGATCCGCTTGCCGCCCGCCTGGGCGGAGTTGAAGGACTCCGCGATGCCCTCCAGGGTGCGCAGCACCGCCGCCAGCTGGTCGGGCTGGTTGACCTCCCACCCGGCCTGCGGCTGCAGACGGATCCGCGCGCCGTTGGCGCCGCCGCGCTTGTCGCTGCCACGGAACGACGAGGCCGACGCCCACGCCGTGGACACCAGCTGCGAGACCGACAGATCCGAGGCCAGGACCTGCGCCTTGAGCGCGGCGACGTCCGCGTCATCGACGAGGTCGTGCGTCACTGCGGGCAGCGGGTCCTGCCACAACAGCACCTCGGAGGGGACCTCCGGCCCGAGGTAGCGCACCAGGGGTCCCATGTCGCGGTGGGTCAGCTTGTACCAGGCCCGGGCGAAGGCGTCTGCGAGCTCGGCGGGGTTCTCCAGCCAGCGCCGCGTGATCCGCTCGTAGACCGGGTCGACGCGCAGCGACAGGTCGGTCGTCAGCATCGTCGGCGCGTGGCTCTTGGACGCGTCGTGGGCGTCGGGCACGGTACCCACGCCGGCACCGTCCTTCGGCCGCCACTGGTGCGCACCGGCGGGGCTCTTGAACAGCTCCCACTCATACCCGTACAGGGTCTCCAGGAAGCTGTTGTCCCACTGGACGGGGGTGGGCGTCCAGATCCCTTCGAGACCGCTGGTGATGGCGTCGGCGCCCTTGCCGGTCTTGTGTGTGCTCTTCCAGCCTAGGCCCTGCTGCTCCATCGGGGCGGCCTCGGGGTCGGGGCCGACGCTCTCGGCCGGGCCCGCACCGTGGGTCTTGCCGAAGGTGTGACCGCCCACGATCAAGGCGGCCGTCTCCTCGTCGTTCATCGCCATCCGGCGGAACGTCTCACGGATGTCGCGGGCCGCCGAGACCGGGTCCGGGTTGCCGTTCGGGCCCTCCGGGTTGACGTAGATCAGGCCCATCTGGACCGCCGCGAGGGGCGTTTCGAGCTCGCGGTCGCCGGTGTAGCGCTCGTCGTCGAGCCACACGGACTCAGGACCCCAGTAGACGTCCTCGTCGGGCTCCCACACATCCGCCCGGCCGCCGGCGAAGCCGAAGGTCTCAAAACCCATCGACTCCAGCGCCACATTGCCGGCCAGGATCATCAGGTCGGCCCACGACAGGCTCCGGCCGTACTTCTTCTTGACCGGCCACAGCAGACGGCGGGCCT